>JAVVFI010000308.1:0-6859 GCA_032250555.1 Sedimentisphaerales bacterium | reverse complement strand
CAAAAGTCCAGGACTACCACTTTACCCCGTAAATCCGCAAGGCTGACGCTTTTACCATTCAAATCCTGTAATGCGAAGGCAGGAGCGGGTTTGCCGCCGGTTGTTGATGGGGTGCTGTCGGCAGTTGGTTGTGTCTGCTTTGTTTCGGTCTCAGCCTTAGTTTGCTGGGCCGGCTCGGTTTTCTTTTTCCTGCAGCCACCGATGATAATCATCAGGGCAAAAAGTGAGCAAAATAGTTTTTTCAGTTTCATTTTCAATTACCTCCCATAAATCGTATCTCGTGAATCGTATCTCGTGAAGCGTATCTCGTATTTTGTCTTCCAGCTACCAAATACGCTCAGTCGAGTTTCTTAATTAAATTCCTGATCATGCGAGACTCATGATCAAGCTTCTCCAGCAAATGACTTTTTCTCAGTTCATTAATGTACTTTAGCTCTCAAGCTATCTCAATTTGTGTTTCCAATTCTGCACATGAACCTAATGACATATACAAAAACTGCCTATATTCCTTATTGTGAAATCTATTAAATCCTTCGGCTATGTTCGATGGTATAGATACTGAGCTACGCTGCATTTGACTATTCAAACCGTAGGATTCCTGTTTAGGAAAAACATTTACGGTTTCGTACACAGTTCTCACAATTTCTATACCCTTCTTCCATATATCCAAATCTCTGAAATTTTTAATTTTTTCAACCATAATGTCTTAATATCCCGTGTGTCACTTCACGTTTCACGCTTCACGAGATACATTATTCTTTAGCTCCGTGCTTTCTTAAGAGCTCGATTATTTTGGTATCTGCCTGCTCTTTTGCCCATTTCAGAGGAGTTTGGCCGTTGCTGGTTTGAGCATTGACATCAGCACCTTTATTTAAAAGTTTTTCGGCGATTTCAAAGTGGCCATGAGCGGCGGCGAGGTGCAGCGGCGTCTGGCCGTACTCGTCCTTTGCATTGATATCCGCTCCTTTATCAATAAGCAGCTCGGCGACATTGCCGTGGCCATGAACCAATGCAAAGTACAGCGGCTGCCATCCATGTTCATCTTTAGCATTAACGTCAGCGCCTTTAGTGAGAAGGAATTCGGCGATCTCTTGTTCGCCCTTCTCCGCTGCGAGGTGTAAAGCCGTCCGGCCCGTCTTGTCCGTTGAGCTGATATCAGCACCATTGTCGATAAGCAGTTCTGCCATATCTTTAAGACCTGACGAGATAGCGTAGTGCAGGGCGGGCGTGCTGTTCTGGCTCTTCGTATTAACATTTGCTCCTTTGGCGATTAGCAGCTCGGCTACAGGCAAGTGCCCCGAAACAACAACATTGAGCAATGGAGTATGGCCGTATAAATCCTTCGAATCTACGTCGGCGCCATTTGCAATAAGCAGCTCAGCAATGTATTTATGCCCTTTTTCTGCTGCGAGGTGCAAAGGTGACCGGCCGAAAGAATCTTTTGCTTCGACGTTAACACCTTTTAAGAGGTGTAACTGCACTTCAACAAAATCACCGCTTGTTGCAGCCTGATGAATTGATTTGGTGGGCGCTGAACGTTTGGCTATACTGTCAATAACCACGAGTCCATCGGATTGGACGGGCCGAGGTTGAGACTGGGTCTGTTCGCACCCGATAGCGATGAACATAACAATCAAAACCAGAAATATTAATTTTATAGATTTCATTAGCCAATTCGGTCGAGAATAAGTTTTGTGTCGAGGCAATTTTTCTTAGCCGTTAAAATGAGTCTGACTGTGCGGATTTCATTTTCCTTCAACAGCAAAAAAGCAATAACGGGCTGAGGGCCTGCGGTAATTACAAAGGATGATTTCAGGAATCCGGTTAAATACTCTTCGCACTGCTGCTCAACTCTCAGAAAAGATTTGTTAGACGCTAAATAGTTCGCACCTATTTCAACCGTTCGATTATACGGTGTAGCGAAAAACAACTGCCCCAGGGCTTCGTATCCGAGTTCCAGGCCGTTTTTGAATCGCTCGGATTCTACGAATCCACCTGTGAGAAAAACTTTATTTTCATCAGATTCGGTGAATTTGAGCCGAAACATCGTGCGGATATTTGTAAGGTCAATCTGTGTTCTGAACAGATTGAGCAGAAAAACGCTGTTTAGGCGGCGGGCGGTCTTTAAGTTATAGTCGGCCTGGAAACTGTCGATTTGATAATCAATCTGACGTATATCTTTGTTCTGGTAGTAAGCCAGAATTGCCTGTTCAACGGCTTGCCGGACATATTCGGTGGATTCCTGGCTGCTAAAATCGCCCTGCTCCGAAAAAAGGTGTTCCAATTGCTCCGGTGGAATGTTGCCTTCCGGGCTGTAATCCGTGCCAATAGGCTTTTCGGTCAATGAACGTCTGAGGGCCAGCCGGAGGTTCGCAAAATCATCTCGGGCTTTGAATAATCGTACAATCGACTCATCCAACATTAAATCCGAGAACAGCTCTCGCAGGGCCGTCCTTCGCTGCTGGAGGATTGTCTCGGCCTGTGCGATGTCCTTAGCTCCCTGCGGCAGGGCGTATTCTGTTCCACTGAGCAAATCAGCGGCCTGCTCGAAGTTCTGAGCGTTGGTCATATCGTGTAAGACCGCCCTGGTAAGCATTTGCGTTTCGAGGCTGCGTACCTGGGCTGTCTGAAAGGCATATTGCCAGTCGTCAGGGCCGACAGGCGGATACGTGTAAAAATCGAGAACGGTTTGTTCGGTAATTTCAGACATTATTTATATTTTGTTCCTTTTCGGCGAAACATTACTTCTGCTAAAACAAGGAGTCCTCATTAATGAAAACTTTTCCGGATTCCTGCTTTTGCAGGAATGACAAATCGTTATTTAATTCTCAAACAGTTCCTTTGCTAATTGAATCTCCAGTTCCTTTCGTGCCTGATCCAGAAGTACCTCGATAGATACGTTCGTTTTAATTTTGCCTCTTGTCAGGATGAAACCGGCCCCGATATTCTGCTTTTTGCCGGACAACTTTAAGCTGCCTTTAAAGCCCTGGCCTAAGTCACGGTTTATTTTCTTAATAAACTCATGGTTGATTCGTCCTTCGTTCGTATCGACTATGACCTCTTCATCGCCGGTTTCGACGGCTTCAAGCAGGAGTTTTTTAATCAGTGCGCGATATTCGTCGTCCGGCAAATTCTGCAACTGCCGGTGTGCCTGTTCAAAGACCTCATCGAGTATTTTCCTTTTCTCGGCGAGATATTCTTTGGCAATATTCATTCTGGCCGCTGCAAGGATATGCGATTTTTCGTCTTCGCCGGCTTGTTGAGCAAGTATCTGAGTCTGTTTTTTATATTCGTCCAGTTGTTCGGAAAGTTTGTTCTGCTCACCAGTTTCCTTGTCATCGGCCTGCTTTTTTATTTTATCAGCCTCGGCGCGGGCGTCAGCTAATATCTTTTCTACTACCTGTTCAGCTTCCATAATTTTATATCTCGTATATGCATTTATACGCAAATGAGTTAACCGATTCACTCATCAATTTATTGAGTTATCAATTCCGTTACGCTGCAGGCGTCGGCCAGTTAATACCTTTGAGCAGAATAAACATTGTAACAAGTAATCCAAGAACAGCGTAAACCTCAACCATAACTGCATAGACTACGCCGGCTTTAAAAGCCATCTCGGGTCTTTTGGCAGCCATCAAAATACCTCCCGAACAAACCTTGCCTTGATGAATAGCGCTCATTAGGCCGGCAAAGGCGATAGGAAAACACGCGGCTAAAATCTGCAGGCCAAGTGTCGCGGATACTTCAGGCGGGCCGCCCTGGCCGAAAAAGTTGAGATTGAGCATCACGAGGAATGCCGCCAAAAAACCATAGAAGCCTTGTGTTCCGGGCAGGACGACCATAATAAACATCTGCCCATATCTTTCCGGTTTTTCGCTCAAAACTCCGGTCGCGCTCCTGCCGGCGATACCAATGCCGATTGCCGAGCCAATGCCGGCGAATAACGCCGCCATTCCCGCTCCTACCAAAGCCAATGTCATACCATAATCCATTTTTTGACCTGCCTTTCTTACTAACAAAACATTAGTCTTCTTTTTTCATATAAATGTGTTTGTATTCCTTGCTCAGCGGCTCAAATGATTTTCCGCCGCCGCTAATGAACTTGGGGAAAAATTCTACATATTGCAGTCTCAAAGTATGAACAAACGCACCTAATGCATTTATTGCAATGTTAAATGCGTGTCCACCGACAAGCACTAATACCATCGCCACAACACCGATACCGTAAGGTATATCTCCTGCAATTTTCGCAATAATATTTATTGCCATTGCCAGGCCTGCGGTAACCATACCAAGCGCCATCAATCTTAAGTAACTCAGGACGTCGCCCATATAAAAGATCGAGCTGAACACATTGTACAATCCCATGCCTATGCGGCCGCCCCAGCCGCCTTCTCGATGGCTGAACAGCAAAATAGTAACTGCCGGGACAAGCGCCAGGTAGCCGAAGGATTTGCCAATTTCAACCGGGATGGCACCGAACTTACTGGCCAGGAACAGCACAATCGAATTAATCATAATCAGCCAGGTCAACTGGTCGCATATTGCTGCAATGTATTGCTTTTGCTTTAAGCTATGTATAAATGCAATCATCAATCCAGTCATAATCTGGAAATATCCAAGCCCCAGAGACAATCCGAAGAAAATCATCGGTTTCTCCAGTGGGTCGAACCACATGAGTTTATTTCTGACCGTTCCCAGTGCAGGTATGAATTGCTGGACTCCATCACCGAACCAACCGCCTGTAAGCGCACCAGCCAACACGGTTGCGGCAGAGCAAATTCCTAACAACCACAATAGTTTTTTGTCGCCCTGCATTTTTTTGATGAAAAAAATCATCAGGGCGATAATGACCAAACCATATCCGGCATCGGTCAGACACAATCCGAAGAACAGGGCAAAAAACGGGGCAAGAAATACCGTTGGGTCCACTTCAAAATGCTGCGGCATGCCATATAAACGAGTTATTACCTCGAACGGTTTTATTGCGCCTATGTTTTCAATTTCTACGGGAATCTCTTCATCTTCGGCCGGCTCGATTTTATGTAAACTCGATGCCTCAAAACCTGATACGAGCTTCTCCAATCTGGCATAATCATTTTTCTTCACCCATCCTTCCAGAATAACAGTATGCTCAGTGGCCGGCACATTATCTTTAGTCTGTTCTCTTTCCAGCAGATTCTTATAATGGTCAGATAGAATACCGAGGTTGAGCAGACTTTTCGACAGTTTGGCGGCATCTTTGGCCTGGGTCTGTACTTGTTTTTGTGCCTGCTGGAGCTTTTCACTGTGTTCATTAATCAGGCTTGGGACAGTGCCTCTCATCGACTCGAAGCTGACGGGCTCGAATTCGGCCGAGCGCAACAACTTCTGGACAGCTTCGACGTTTTCATTCAGAGCGACGACAAGACAGGCGCTTTTGCTGATGCCGGTTCCTATTTCCTGAATAGCGGCGCCGGATTCACTTAGCTTTTCGCGTATCTGCTCAAGATGCTGGTTCGAGATCAATCCGGTCCAGCAGGCGGCCTTGTTTAACCGACCGATTTCTTCTACCGGGGTTTTGAAAGAGGCCCAGGGCCTGAGCATCTGCAGAGTGCTCTGGATGTTTTCAATTTCACCCTTTGTTTTTTCCATTGATGCTGCGAGATGCTCGCACTTATCAATAGTCTTTAAGATTTTATGGTCTGAAACAACCTTATTGTATAAATGTTCGTCGATGACAGTACGCGGAGAGAGAATTCCGGCAAGACCTTTTTGTGCTGTAGCGTAATTTTTAAGAAACACAATGCTCTTTTCAAGCCTGTTTAAGAGAGTTTCGAGGTCTTTTGGGCGTTCTGCTGAGGCGCTAAGCTCTGGGAAGTCTCTGCGGAGAATTGCCTCTTCGGCATTGAGGATATGGCAAATACCTCTGCGCTGCAGTTCTTCGAGAAGCTCGGATGCCTGAGTTCGATGACTGGCAATTATGATTTTCGCCATTTTGGCAATGGCCATAGTTTAGCCTCTTAAGTAATCCATTACCTTAGCGGCCGCTGTGGCCATTCTACTGCCGGTTTTATCACGTAACTGCTGGCGCTGCTGCTGTGCCTGTGCTTTTAGCTGCTCAACTTCGGTGCTTGCCTGCGAGTGGGCTTTGGCAACGTCAGCCTCGATAGCTTTTTTCCTTTGCTGGGCGGCCTCGTTCGTGGCTGCAAGGCGATTTTCCCGGCCTCTTTCAGCCTGCTTTACCGCTTCAGCTTTGGCCTGTTCGATGATTTCGTTGGCCTTAGTTTCAGAATCTTTGATTTTTTTGATCAATTCCATATCTATACCACCAATTGCTTTGTGCTATACGCAACCCATTTTAGAATCAAATAAAGTATATTATTATTCAGCAAATGACAACAAATAACTCAAAGTTTTTTTTATTTGCTCCGCCTTAGCAACTTCCTTTAGCTAAGAATCTTTCGATGACGGATACATTTATATGAGTAATAAGCTCGCTGCGGCAGCGATAAGGCGGACAGAAATGGATTAGGATTCTTTGTCTGGATCGTCTATAAATCCTTCCACGGTCAGCATCTTAGTCTCTTGCCTTGCTTTGCTTATGATTGCTTCGGCTGTTTTGTAGAGTTCTTCACGAGTCATGAATTTTCCGGCAATTCCCTGCTCGATGGCCTTTGTACCTACCGCGGCGGCCTCGCGAGGGAAAACTTCCCATTCGTCCATTGTTGGGATTATGTAGTCTTCGCTCAGTCCCTTGTCTTCGGCGGTTTTTGCCAGTTCCATCGCTGCTGCAATACACATTTCGTCGGTTATTGTTTTGGCTCTGACATCAAGAACACCTCTGAAGATGCCGGGGAAACCGAGGGAATTATTTACC
>JAVVFI010000307.1:0-6866 GCA_032250555.1 Sedimentisphaerales bacterium | reverse complement strand
AAAAACCTCCTTGCCGAAGGCAGGAAAAGTCTCTTAACTGTGAAGGGGATTTGTCCAATTCACGCTGAACCAATACAGGATTACTATTCTCGCGTTTCTTGGCATACCGCAAAGATAAACATCCTAATAATGAATGTCAACATTAAATAGGTAAACGTCCCCTATATTCTCTGAAGGGCCTGCCGGCGAAGCTGCATATTCTCTCTGAGCTTTGTTCTTTGTTCTTCGGTAAGGTCCTGAAATCCGCCTTCCGGCCTCGTGATCTGTGCTGCTTTGAGCTTTGCGAGTTGCTCTTCGATCGTTTTAATGGCTTTTTCCTGAGCTTCAGGACTTGTGAACATGCCGCGTCCGGTACCACCTCTTTCTCGCATCCGGGCCATGAACTGCTCTCTTTCTTCGGCAGTCATATTCTGCATTCTTTCTCTCATGTTACCGCGTTGTCTGTCTTGCTGCTGGGCCTGCCCAAATGCTGTCCACGCCACAACCAGAACTAATAGAACAGCTACGGTTGGAATTAGATACTTTTTCATAATATTAGTCTCCAAAACAAATTAAAGGTTACGGTCCGAGTAATTTCCACTCTGGAAATCAGTATTATTCGGATCCATTCGCATCTAATATGTATAGACGCAGGTGCAAAACCTTTTATTGCGATAATCTATAAATATTTATTTTAAAGGTGTCGGATACCTTACGGGCATGTGACTGGGGGTTCACTCTAAAGATGTTAAAGATAAGCTCGAACCAACGGACAGGCTCTAAATTGCGTTTTTGACTTCAGTTAAGAAAACCGAAATATCAGAAAGCATTTTATCCGGGTCATTGAGATTGTTTTCAATGAGTCCAACGATTTTTGAGCCGATTATGACGCCGTCGGCACCTGCCTGAGCGACGGTGGCGGCATGTTCTGCTTTGCTGATTCCAAAACCTACACATATCGGGACGTCTGTGAGTTTTTTCAATTTGCTGATCAGTCCGTCGACGGTACCAGAGAGTTTATCTCTGCTTCCGGTAACACCCAGGACAGAAACAGTATAGATAAAACCGGTCGTTAGCGAAGCTATCTTTTCCATTCTCTCGGGTTTGGTAACGGGTGTTACCATGAAAACCGTATCGAGACCTGCCGATTTGGCGGGGCCGACAATTTCATCGGCATCATCGATGCTTAAATCAGCAACCAGGACGCTGTTGACGCCGGCCTTGTTGAAATCGGTGAAGAATTTTTCTGTGCCGTACTGATAAACCAGGTTGTAATACATCAGCAGCCCGATCGGGACATCCTTGTATTCTTTTACCTGACGGATAAAATCAAGTGCCTTTGATATGTTTATCCCGCTTTTCATTGCGCGGATGTCGGCTTTTTGAATTGTAGGTCCATCTGCAATCGGGTCGGAAAACGGGATTCCCAACTCAAGAATATCAGCGCCTGCGTCAATGGCTGTTTTGACGATTCGCAGACTCGTATCAAAATCCGGGTCACCTATTACGAAAAACGGTATCAGTGCCGTTCTGTTTTTTTCTTTAAGTTGTGAGAAAACCTGCTTGTATGTCTTCATCAATAAAATCCTTCATTTGTTCAAGTGGTCAATAGTCAATTTCCCAGGGGCCGACATTTTTCTACAATCGAAACATCTTTATCGCCCCGGCCGGAAAGGTTCACAACCGCTATTGTCTCCGGGGGCAGCTTGCCCTTTTGGCTTATAAGGTATGCCAGAGCATGGGAGCTTTCGAGGGCGGGCAGAATGCCCTCACTTTTAGTCAGTATCCCGAAGGCGTCGAGCACTTTGTCATCTTCAGCCGCTACGTATTCGGCTCTTTTCGTATCTTTTAATAAACAATGCTCAGGGCCTACCGAAGGATAATCCAGCCCGGCGCTTACTGATTCTGTATCGTGAATCTGACCTTCGTCATCCTGCAAGAGATATGCTTTGGCACCATGCAGGATTCCTACCTTGCCGGCGACGAGTGTTGCGGCGTGCCTGCCTTCACTTACGCTTGGGCCTCCGGCTTCAACGCCGATGAGTCTAACGTCTTTATCATCAACGAAACCTGAGAATATGCCTATCGCATTGCTACCTCCACCGACACAGGCGACAACCATGTCCGGCAGTCTGCCGAATTGTTCGAGGCATTGCTGCCTGGCCTCTATGCCGATACAGCTTTGAAAATGCTTTACAATCGTCGGGTACGGATGCGGCCCGCAGGCTGAGCCGAAAAGATAAAAAGTATCTGTGACATGGGCCGTCCAGTAGCGAAGGGCATCGTTAATGGCGTCTTTTAATGTTCCTGTGCCGCCTTCGACACCGATGACTTGAGCACCGCAGAGTTTCATCTTGTGGACGTTGACGCTCTGCCGCTCGATATCAATAACGCCCATGAAGATTTTAGTGTCCATCCCGAACAGAGCACCAATCATTGAGGTCGCAAGACCGTGCTGGCCGGCACCGGTCTCGGCAATCAGTTTGGTCTTGCCCATATATTTTGCCAACAGGCCCTGCCCGAGTGTGTTGTTGACTTTGTGTGCTCCTCCGTGCAGAAGGTCCTCTCTTTTTATATATACTTTGAATCCGACATACTCGCTGAATCTTTTAGCGTGGTAAAGGGGGGTGGGTCTGCCGGAATATTTTTTCGAAAGCTCCGACAGCTCCGCTGTAAACTTCTCGTCTTCGTAGAAACGATAAAACGCCTCTTCTAATTCCTCAAGTACCGGTATCAAAACTTCCGGCACATAGAAACCGCCGTAATCTCCGAATCTGCCTTTATGTTTCATGCTTTATTCCTTGTGTTTGAAGTTTATCCTCTAAGATGATGTATGTTTTTGAAAAGTTTTTTCATTTTCTTATGGTCTTTTTTACCCGGTTCGGCTTCAATGCCACTGCAAACATCAATTCCGTAAACCCCTAATTGAGCAGCCTGTGCCGCATTGTCGGGATTTATCCCGCCGGCCAGGAAAACACGCTTGCCGATATGCCCAATGATATTCCAGTCGAAAGTCAGTCCCGTGCCGCCATATTTCTGCGGGTCGAAAGCATCCAGCAGAATAGCATCTGTAAAAAAGCTCTCCGCCTGCTTGATGTCTTTTTGAGTTTTTACGCGTATCGCTTTCATCGTCTTTACATTATGAGATTGAAACGAATGGCAGAATTCCGGGTCTTCATCGCCGTGCAATTGAATCCAGTTCAAGTGGCACGTGTTTTCAGCCTTGTTGATCTGCTCTGTCGTGGCATTGACAAACACGCCGGCGGTATCTATAAAGCTCGGCAGTTTGTTGATAATATCGGCGGCATTTTCCGGCGTTATAAATCTCGGGCTTTTCGGGTAGAAATTAAAGCCTAATAAATCCGCGCCCATATCCATAGCCGCAACCGCGTCCTGGTAGTTGGTAATGCCGCAAATTTTGACTTTAAGTATTAGCATATTTTCTCTCAGGCCTTTTCAGGAATTTGAGACCTCGATTAATTTTTCCAGGGAAGCAGACGCTTTACCTTCACTGATTGAGGCTGCTGCTATCTTCACTGCCGAAGCGAAATCATCAGCCATGCCTGCGGCGATTATGGCCGCGGCGGCGTTTAGAATGACAATATCTTTACGTGGTCCGTTTTCTTTGCCGCTAAGTATGCCTTTTACAACTGTCGCACTTGTTTTGGCATCGGTTACCGTTAAATCTTTTATGTCAGCCGACTTCATGTCTAAGTCTTCCGGGTTCAATTCCTTATTTGTAACTTGACCATCTTTTAGTTCGAGTATTTTGGTTGAAGTTAGTGTGCTTATCTCGTCCAGTCCATCACTATGAACTACCATAGCATAGCGAGTGCCCAGCATTTTGAGGGCTTGTGCCATTGTCTCCATTAAACCTTCCTCTGCCACACCTAAGATCAGGGCGGGGACGTTAGCAGGATTGGCCAGAGGTCCTAAGATATTGAAGACTGTTCGGAAGCCGAGGGTCTTGCGGATAGGCTGAACATATTTCATTGCGGGATGGAACATCGGTGCGAACATAAATCCGACGTGTGCCTGCTTTATGCACTGGGCCACAATTTCCGGGCCTGGATCTATTTTTACTCCAAGCTCGGTTAGTACGTCGGCTGAACCGCTTTTGCTGGTGATTGCGCGATTGCCGTGTTTGGCGACATAAACACCAGCACCAGCGGCCACGATAGCGGCGGCAGTTGAGACATTGAAGGTTTTTACTGCGGCACCGCCTGTACCAACAACGTCAACCATGTTGTCGATTCCGGTTTCGACTTTAACGACGTGGCTGCGCAGTGATTTGGCCAGTCCGGCTACTTCCGGTGCCTTCAATCCCTTGATTCGCATCGCAGTAAGAAAAGCTGCAATTTGGGCTTCAGGTACTTCGCCTTCAAAGATAACGTCCAGTAGGTCCGTTGCCTGCTCGAAGCTTAAGTCCTCGCCTTCGAGGAGTGTCTTTATATATTCTGTTATTCCGGCCATAATCAGGTTCCTTTTAATTTTACTTATGGCTTACTTGTTTGCCGTTATTTTTTCTGCGATTGATAATATGTTTTCAATGATCTTGCCGCCCGCGGGAGTCAAAATGCTTTCCGGATGAAACTGTACTCCGAATATTGGAAGCTCTCTGTGGCGGACTCCCATAACAATACCATCATACTCAGCGGTTTTCTCCAGGCATTGCGGTACTTGAAGTGCAACAAGGCTGTGATACCTTCCGGCCTGCAAGGGATTTTCAACTCCGGCGAATACATCCTTTCCATTGTGAGTTATCCTCGAAGGCTTTCCATGCATGGGCTTCGGCGCATGGCCGATTTTACCGCCAAAATACTGCACGATTACCTGATGACCCAAGCAGACACCAAATATCGGGAGCTTGTCTTTGAAGCAGCCTGCTGCTTCCAAAGAGACACCAGCGGTGTCCGGCGTGCCAGGCCCGGGTGAAATTACAAGCAGGTCAGGGGCAAATTCGGCTGCCAATGCTTTTAATTTTTCAAGATCAGTGTCGGCCCGATAGACCTTGGCCTGACAATTACGCTTACAAAAATCATCGACAAGATTGTATGTGAACGAATCGAAATTGTCGATGAACAAAACTTTTCTGTTTCTATCTTCCATAGGATTTTTCCTAATTTTGTTTTTCTACTGCCGGCGAATGGCACGCAGGCAGGAATTTGCCTTGTGTTCGGTTTCCTCAAATTCGGTTTTAGGGACGCTGTCGTGTACGATACCGGCGCCGACCCGGATGTAAGCTGTATGGTCCCTTACCTGGAGGCTTCTTATAGTAATACAACTGTCGAACTGGCCATCGACCGTCAGATAGCAGACGGCGCCGCCGTAGTAGCCTCGTTTTGTTTTTTCCAGTTGGCGAATTATCTTCATTGCCTCAATTTTCGGGGCCCCGGTGAGCGTGCCCATATTCATCGTGGCCAGGTATGCACTCAGCGCATCAAGCTCATCAGATAGAGTGCCCTTGACATTACTTACCAGGTGCTGGACGGATGCGTATTTTTCTACTGTCAGCAGCTCCGTGACAACTCGGCTGCCCGGATTAGCAACGCGAGCAATATCGTTCCGAGCCAAATCGACCAGCATTATATGCTCGGCAAGCTCCTTTCGGTCGAGCTTAAGTTCGGCCTCGTAACGGAAATCGGTATCGGCGTCGATTTCATCGCCTACTTTGCCTCTGGGTTTTGTGCCGGCTATCGGCCTGATTTCAACATTTGCTTTCTCGGTGCCGCTAACACGGAGATTCAACTCCGGGCTCGAACCCATTAGTATCGTATTAGGTGTATTGAGATAGAACATGTATGGCGAAGGATTCAATGCCCTTAGCCTTTTATAAACATCCAGCGGCTCATCCGGGCAGGGCTCGGTTATTGTTCTGCTCAAGACGACCTGAAAAATATCGCCGTCGATGATGTGCTGTTTGGCCTGGCGGACAATTTTCTCATATTCATCCTGGTTGGTATCGGTAGAAGCGGCCTGGAGTGAGCCGGTAAACTTTTGCGGTTTTGGTGTTTGTGTGGCTGCGATATTTAAATAGTAATCGAAACACTCTTGTGCTTCGGCTATACTGGCCTCGCGATCGCCGTTGGTTATGATACAATTGACAATAACGTAGCCTTTATTGTGTTGGTGGTCCATCAGGAAGATATTGTCGGCGAAGTAAAGCTCGTAATCGGGATTGCCCAGAAGGTCTTGTTCGCCGGCTGGGAGTTTCTCGAACTGGTCTATAAAATCGTAGCTCAAAGCCCCGAGCAGGCCACAGGTTACTCTAAACGGCTTGATGGCCAGGCTAAAAGCAAATGCAACGGCCCGAAGCACATCCATTTGATTTATGCTCGTCAGGCGTGTCTGCTCATCGACTACTTCGTCGATTTGTTTGATTTTTCCGACAATCGCCTCGGGGGTGAATTCGACCGAGTCGCAAAAATCAAACCTTTTTTTGTTTTTGGACAGATAATCCAATATACGCCCGCCGGTAATGGTCAGAGCCTTAATTGTAAAATCCGCCCCCTTGCCGGCCAGGTAGAGCGCCGGCCTGGCGGTTCCGAAGCTCATCGCATTTTCAGATAAATAGTCGGTTGCTTCCAATAAGCAGCAGTTTTCGGCCCGGCCATAGTCGCTGAGCTTAGCGAAAAAGTCCACCGGCTCGTCAATATCGATCTCTTTGACGATTGGTACGATCTGGCCCGGTTTGGCCTCGTTTATTATTTGTCTATAATCTTCCATATTCTGAACCTTTTATCGGTACTTTCTATTGCCATTTTGCTAAAAATACAAACAAAAAAAGCAGCCTGCTGATTTCCAACAGGCTGCTTTATATGAACAAATTTCTAATTTTTACAGCAAATTACCGCTCGCCTGTTGGATTTTATCCTTCAGGCCACCAC
>JAVVFI010000306.1:0-6880 GCA_032250555.1 Sedimentisphaerales bacterium | reverse complement strand
GCTGCATCGGCGCCGAAATAGATTTCATGTGAAGCACCTAAGCCCGGCGCCCATGTAAGAACAGGCGTTTGTGTAACATCCACAGCGCCATTAACAGGATTAAGTGCCGCAACAGCACCTTCGGTTGTAAAGCTCCAGACATCTCCTTTATGCGTTTCGACAACGTCGAACTCATCGACACGCCAGTAGTAAGTCTTTGCCATTTTCAGTGTGCCGGGAGTAAAGGTCGCAGCTCCCTGGGGAAGACCGCCGGCGGCACTGTCCACTTCATCAAAAGTTTCACCGAAGTAAACCGTGTGTAATTTTGCACCGAAACCTGCCGTCCAGCTAAGATTGTCATTGATACCTACAGACTCAGCTCCATCGGCCGGGTCTGGGAAGTATGCTGTTTTCGGGGGAATGCTAAAGCTCCAGATGTCACCCTTCCATGGGCTGTTCGGCTCGGCATCATTGACTTCATCGATTCGCCAGTAGTAAGTTGTGCCTGGAATAAGACCATCCGGATAAGCAAATCCTGGAAAACCAGCAACTAAAAACGTGTCGGTCTGATTGCCCTGATATGTACTTTCAGCACCGGCGTCCACATCGTCAAAATTGTCACCCAAATACACATCGTGTGAGACGGCAAAGTCACCCGCCCGCCAGCTAAGATTAATCCATGTGTCCTCATGGAGGGTGCCATCCTTCGGGGTCGGGCCTAAGGCGTATGGAAATCCTTCACCGCCCTGCATCGCACCCTGAATCTCAGCTTCTGTTAGAATGTGATCATAGACACGCACATCATCAATCATACCCTCATAGAACTGGGCCCACCTATTGTTACCGATACCAAACTGTGTTCCTCCTGCGGTCATGGCCGTACTATCCATCCGTTGTGCCTCGGCCCCGTTGAGATAGAATATAGCTCCCCCGGTTTGATTCGGCACGAATGTTATGGCCACATGCTGCCACTCCCCTGTCACCAGAGTAGTATTGTTGGCCGTGTAATCGAGAATGCCTGGCGTAGTGAATCGCAGCGACGTTCCGCTGGACTTGAACGCATACACGTCCCACCGCGCAACCCAGCCATTGTCATCGGTGAGCCCGGCCGGATTTACCCAGCAGGCGATGGTAATCGGTCCAGCTATATCCAGGATATCGCCGCAGTCCACCCAGTCGTCACCGTCCATCTCCAGCGCAAGTCCGAACTGACCGGCCACCCACTGAGGGCTTTCTACAAAGTTGCCGTTGTTACCTGAAGCACTCGAATCGGCTGCTACGGTTCCAGAGCCATCATCAAACCTCCACCAACCGACGAGTTCTGCCGAAGCGTTACTAACCAGCCCCAGAACCAAAACAACAGCAGCTAAATAAAGTATTTTTTTACACATAATTAGTTCTCCTGAAAAAAAGTTAAAATAACTTTACTTTGGTGACGCACCAAAGTACGCATTGTTTTGAAAAAGATGAATTGCTGATTGAGGAGATAGATGAATTTAAGACCGCCGAGCAAAATGCAAAGCTCTGGCCTGAAACATTATGCTTTGCATAACACACGATACATCCTCCTCTATTTGAAATACTACAGGAATTGTACCCACAGGAAGAACAAAAGCAACAGGTGTCTGCCCATGCCCGTACAAACTTCACTATTACTATCTATACCAGATTACCCGCCGGTTCGTCAAGGGAAATCCCTGCGATTATTGGGAAGTTCGGGAGCATCTCGATGCGATATAAATATGTTATTGACCTGATTTTGTTTTGATGATATTCTATTACTCTTATACATAAGGAAGCTATGTTATGGAATTATCATTGGTAATGAGGTTACGAATTGCTGCGGCGGCTGCAATAGGTGTGGTTTTGATAGGTATCCTTGCCTGGCCGTTGGCATCATCGCCCGGGCCTCTCAATGCTGTGAGTGCCTCCGATATAAGCATGGGCGCTTCAATAACATTGGTGGTCCTGGCGTTTATAACCGGTCTTCTTGGTTATTTTGCTTCCTGGCCGCACGGCAGAGAAATCGGCATCATGGCTGTACCTTCCGGATTGACAATCTGGGCGGTGCGCTCCGGCAGTATGGCTTCCTTGATGCAGCTTTACCCTTCTGCCGAACAGCGCCAGGCAATTTTTACGGCGTTCAAATGGCATTCTGTTTTCTGGCTTGTTCTTGTTGCCGCAGGTTTTGTAGGTGTGCTGTTGGGCCAGAAAATCCTCTCAAGTCGCAGGTCTCCTGCGA
Source organism: Sedimentisphaerales bacterium (assembly GCA_032250555.1). Classification (GTDB taxonomy): domain Bacteria; phylum Planctomycetota; class Phycisphaerae; order Sedimentisphaerales; family Anaerobacaceae; genus NIOZ-UU13. The sequence goes on along the minus strand of JAVVFI010000306.1, from coordinate 4,659 downwards.
AACAAAACAAATCTAACTCTAACCCTACTCAGTACCTCAGCGCAATAATTGCTCTTGCCGGTTCAGTTTTCATAGCTCAATTTTGTATTGGAATGTTTGCTCAGGATGTTTCGCTGCCCGATCCCAAATTGGGTGAGATTATGGCTCAGCCGTCAGTAGGGCAGATTGTCTTTGCTGTATTTATCTCGTTCGGGATTGCGGCTTTTATTGTCAAAAAATTTCTCGATGTCAGCTATATATGGCCAATAATTGCCACTGTATTGCTAACTATCTATGCTATAAGTAATTATGCGAGGCAGGATGTGTTGCGGTATTTTGTTCAGGAATGGCCCTCAGCCTTTTTTATCAATTCGGTTATTTCAATATTGCCCATACAGATAGTGGCTTTGGGCACATTGGGCTCAATTGCTGGCTATTGGATGGCTATTCGTTACAACTATTGGCGCAAACACGAGATGAAATAGCATCATTTCCAGCATTTGAAATATACAATACATCATTTTTTTAAGCCTTTATGTTTGCATAAACCCAATTATAACAAGAGCTTATAACTATATAGTCCTATATTGCCTCATCATTCCACAAACAAAATCAAAAATGGTTGTTTATAGGCTCTAAATTAGCCGAAATATATTGTGTTAAGATTTGTCGGCCAAATGTAGTTTTAAGGCTAAGGAAAAAGAAAAGTTAAAGAAATTAACGCTGTGTTGAAAACTATTTGGATGAACACGTGAATTGAATTAACGTACTATACGGTAGTAAAACCAGCCGACAAAAGGAGTTAGCAATGTTGGTTCTAAGTAGGCAAAGAGATGAATCGATTATGATTGGCGATAATGTTGAGATTATTATCGTCGATGTACGGGGTGATAAGGTACGTTTGGGGATAACGGCCCCGAAAGAGATACCGGTTCATCGAAGAGAAATATACGATGCGATTCAACGCGAAAAAGGCCAGAAAAAAGACCCTGAGAAGCCTGAATCCACCAATGATTCCTGATTAATAGAATCTTCCCACATCATTTCCCTTTAATACTTCTACCATAATTTCTGCGACGTTATCAATTTTCAACGGATTATTTTTATTTCTCGTTATTGGTGTTCTTTATAAAGCTGTATAAGAACACCAGACAAAACCATAAGCGAAGAAATTACGCTCACACAAAATATCTACTTGCCTTTGTCACTCCAACACTATAGCATACCTTTGGCGTAGGGGCGTTCTTTGATTTACCACTACCGGAGTAAAGTTGCTATAGATGAAAAAGATCTAATCAATAACTCGGTGAAAATATTTCAATGACTATAAAGAGAAAAGTCATCTCAATAGTAGTTATTCTTCTTTATGTGATAACATCTCTAAAAATAATTCTGTTGAGTAAGATAGTATAATTCCATAATGAAAATACTCTTATAATAATAAACATTAAATATGTATCACAAAATGAAGAAATCGGAAGGTCTCAAATTTTGATAGAAAATGACCAGCTCAAATTATCAGGCGATGATTTGATAAAACAAACATCCAAAAAGCAATGGATCAGTTTTGTTATTGTATTTTTGATATCCTGGGGTATCTCTGTGTTCCTGTGGTTCCAGGTTGATGCGGACAGGCAGATTTTATTTGCCTTAAACAATTCCAATTTTAGTAACAGCCTGCTTATAATTAATCGGCTCTCTTCACAATACGGGATGCCTGTCATTGTGTTTATATATACGCTGTACCTGGCATTATCCCAAAAATTTACCAGTTTGAAAAAGTCAAGACAGGTGTTTCTGTTGATAATCTTTTCTTTCGCCGTTGCGGGCATTTCCGGTGACATATTAAAAGTAATATTCAATCGTGTGCGCCCGATACATGAATATGCAGACCAACTGAGTTTCTATACCCGCTCGGCCTCTCCGTCAATGCCTTCCGGCCATTCAACCAAGAGCGTGGCACTTGTCCTGCCCTTCCTCTTTTACGTCGAATATAAAGGCCGCTTCCATACCCTGGTTAAATGTATTTTAGTTTTCGCAGCATTAATGGTTTGTTTCTCACGGATATTTTTAGGGGCACATTATTTAAGCGATGTTTTGGCCGGGATAGGCTGGGTGTTTTTATGTTTACCTGTTTCTGTTTTTCTAAGTAACAAGTTATTAAGTAAAATGACATATCAGAAATATGAACGTGCTGCAAAAATATGGATTCTGGTTTATCTTGGTTTTATGATTTATCTGATGTTTTTATAAGGAATTTCATGCCACGGGGCTATCTGTTAAATACCAAAAACACTAAGTGCCCTCTCACTATTTGTCTGAATAACCAATTGTCTTATTGGGCGAAAATACCTTTTAATAGCATTAAAAACGGTATTTTGCCGGACGAGTTGACTTTTGGCCGATTATGGCTATATTTAGGTAGTTGAATGTCAATTTTTTATCAGTTGTAGAAGGGGTACCCATTTTTACCGGGTTTTCGGAGGGGTGTCACAAACCGCTTGTTTTCTGGCGGAGCCAAAGCTTTATGGCAGGGATGTTTGATAATAGTACGGTTATTCAGGTTCAGCAGGCCAATGACATTGTTGATGTCATAAGTGAACATGTGAGCTTAAAGAGAAAGGGTCGTGAGATGGTGGGCTTGTGCCCATTCCACGATGACAATCGCCCGAGTATGAACGTCAACGCCGTAAAGCAGATATTCAAATGCTTTGCCTGCGGTGCCGGCGGCGATGTCTTCAAATTTCTCCAGATGCGGGAGAACCTCACCTTCCCGCAGGCTATCGAAAGGCTGGCCGAGCGTGCGGGCATTAAGTTAAAACCTGTCCAGTATTCCCGCAGGCCGGGCCGGATCCCAACACCCTCAACGGATATCGACCCGAACAAGCTGGCAAAGGTCAACGCCTGGGCTGCCAACTACTTCCACCAAAACCTTCTGGACGAACATAAGGGTAAATTTGCCCGGGACTACCTCGCCCAAAGGCAGATAACCTCCGAGAGCATAAAAAACTGGAAGCTTGGCCTGGCAATCGGTTCACCCGATGATTTGCTCAGCACCGCCCGGAGTAAAAATGCCCAGATAAAACTCCTTGAACCAGCAGGCCTCGTCACTGCCAATAATCAGGACAAGTTCGTAAATCGCCTGATGTTTACAATTACCGATGTAACCGGCCGAGTCATCGGCTTTGGCGGCCGGACTTTAGACGATTCAGGAGCCAAGTACATTAATTCCCCGACTACCCCTCTGTTCGACAAAAGCAATTCGCTCTACGGCATCGAGCAGGCACGCCACCAGATTGTCTCAACCGGGACTGTTGTCGTCGTCGAAGGTTACACCGACTGCATAATGGCACATCAATTCGGCTGTACCAACATTGTCGCAACCCTGGGTACGAGTTTCACGGCCGGCCACGGACGCATCCTCCGGCGTTATGCTAAAAAAGTGATTTTACTTTTCGATAGTGATGTCGCCGGCCTCGAAGCCGCAAACAGGGCCCTGGATGTCTGTCTTGCACAGCGCATAGATATAAGACTTGCCTCTGTGCCCGAAGGCAAAGACCCGTGCGATTTTCTTTTGGCCGCCGGCAAAGAGCGGTTCGAACAGCTCTTGAGTGACGCTGTCGATGTCTTCCAGTTCAAGTGGAACAGGTTAACGGCCGGTTTCGGCAGTGATGATACTCTTGCCGGCAAAAGGTCGGCGATTGAAGAGTACTTGCAGACCATCGCAACCGGGCTGTTGGCCGGCAATGTATCACCGATAGACCGGGGTTTGATAGTGAACCGGGTTTCTAAGATCATAGGCCTTGATAACAGGCAAATTACTGATGAGCTTAAAAGAAGGCTCAGGCAGGCCCAGAGAAACGCAAGCTATAATACCGAAAAGCAAACAGCCCAGCCGATAGATTTTGGCCGCGGCCTCTTCGCAACTGCACAGCGAGAGGTCCTCGAGGTTTTGCTCAACGAACCTAATCTCTTTGAGATTGTAAAACAAAAAATTACGCCGGACATCTTCGATGTGCCGATATTAAAACAAATCGCAGAGCTGTTGTTTGAAACGCTCAATGCTGATATCAATACTTCGATTGCTGAGATATTGGCCAAAACCGAATCCGTAGAACTCGGAAATTCTCTTGTCGAATTAAGCCAGACCGGGCAGGAAAAAGGAAACTTCCAGGCCCGCCTGAAAGGCGCACTCGATGCGATTAAGCGGCACCGGGCTCAGAAACAAAACAGTTTCATTAAAACAATAGATGACCAGAAGAAATTTCTGCGAGAAGTCTATGAAAATACCGGAAAGGAAAATCCCCACAATGTGGGTATGGTATAGTGAACAAACATTGGCAAAAAGCCGTAAAAATAATATACATAGCAGAGTGTCCGGATTCAATCAGGAGGTGGGACAATTTGAATTATATGTGATTATTGATTGATTTTACAGGATATATAAAAAGGTGCAATTGTGACAAAAAAAAGAGTCGTGACAAAAAAAAGAAAAACAACGAAAAAAAGAAACAAGAAATCTAAAAAAGCTATCTCTAATAAAAAAAATAAGGACGCCGAAGCAGAAATTGAAGAGCAGCCCCCGAAGAGCATCGATATCAATGACACAGAGCGACAGATACAATTGCTCATCGAAAAAGGCAAGAAAAAAGGCTTTCTAACTTACGAGGAGATGAACGA
>JAVVFI010000305.1:0-6890 GCA_032250555.1 Sedimentisphaerales bacterium | reverse complement strand
CAGATGAACCATTTATGTGGAAGCTTTTCGGTTAAAGGCCCGCCGCCTGAGAAGACGTCGAGGTCGCCGTCGTTATCGAAATCTGCCAGAGCGAGGGAGTGGTAGTCCTGACCGGCCTTGTCTGCGATTATGTGTCTAATCCAAATGCGGCCTTTACCGCGGAGGTTTTCGTGCCAGGCGATCCGGCCGCTTATACAATCTCCTTCGGCCTGGACGATGTCGTTATCGCCGTCCTTATCGAGATCGGTTATCCAGGTTTTTGTCATGAGGGGGTATCTGGCTTCGGGCTGTCCGAAGTCAATGTTTTCATGAGCGGTCCATTTTGTTCCCTTTCCGTCGGCGTTCTCGAACCAGATGTTTGTGCGAACGACGTCGTTATCGCCGTCGCCGTCGATGTCGGCCACACCGGCGGGATCGATTGCACCGTGGACGGGCGGACCGATTTTGTGCTCTTTCCATTTTTTAGTCGGATCGGCGAGGATTTTATACCAGTAGAGTGCGCTTCTGTCGCTCATTGCGACGATGTCGAGTCTGCCGTCGCCATCGATGTCTGCGGCCACGTTGTCGTGGCAGCGTGCGGTAACAGCGTTGGGATATTCTATAAATCCTTCTTCTCGCGGATTCCCGGTATTACGGAACCATGACTGGCCTGAAACCTGATCGAGCCAGCCGTCGCCGTCTATATCGAATGCTGTTCCGCCTACGTCGGTTGGGGCCTTGGGTGCGAGGTTATGTCTGATCCAGTTGTCGGGGGATTTGTATTCAAACCACCAAATCTGCCCGCCGTTGCAGCCGGTAATCCAATCAAGATCGCCGTCTTTATCGACGTCCACGAGAGAGGTCTGGCCCATTTTACTGCCGATTTTAGCGATTTGGTGATATTCGAACTTCGGGATGTCCGCAAAGGCCAACGGGCCAAACAGGCCAATAAGCATTACAATAAAACGATGAATATCTCTATATTTATGTGAAAACATAGCAACCTCCTTTTGTTAACAGGGAGTATAAATTCTGACAACAATAAATTTTATATGTTCAATTATGGCCGGTTTCAGTGAAAAAATGAAACAAAATCCGGATCGGCGGTATTTTTATATCGAAATTTGGAATAAATATTTTTTCGGAGTGAACTTTTATGAAAAGGGGGCGTATGGAACAACTCAAAGCCACGGGCTGAGGTGTTTTTCACTTTCTCTCCTTTCCTCCTTGCCTCAGCCCGCATTTTTATTTTAAAATAAATAACAGCAATTTTAAGGGGTTAAAAGGCTAATTTTTATTCATTTTATGCTGAATTGCACTTTTTAAAAAATTTATTATAATTTTGATTGACAAAGCAAAGGGAAAGGATTATTATACTGTCAAGCGTAAAATGAAGATGAGTCGTATGGAGTCTTTTAACAAGCGGATTAAAACTTTTTTCGAATACAAATATTATTTATTGAAAAAAGTATAGATATATAGTAAGCTATTTGATATATTGTTTTGAGCACATTCACAGGGCTGAGGATATCTCGCTTTTTCCTCTCCCTCCGCACCTCAGCCCTGTTTCCTCCTTAAAAAAAAACTCAGCACGGGCTGAGTTTTTTTTTCGCTCATTTTCTATAAGTTACCGATGGCCATATAGAAAAGAAGCTTGACTCAGTTCAATTTTTTCTCGATTAATTGACGCGTGATTTCAGTTGTGATTTAATTATTACTACGAATGTTTTATAGATATTGGTAGGGCTATCAAACACCTTGGTCCTGGATGAAATCTATTTGCCCTTTCTGAGTCCATTTCTCCTTAAACTTTTTTGTGTATTTCCAATCTTTATCTTTGGGTGTTATGTTTTTCCAATTTGAAACTTGACCAATGCCAATGGTTTTAAGAATTTCTTCTAAGGAAATACCTTGATTCGTCTTATTAAGTCGCCCAAGCATTTTAAAAACTACATGGTCGGCCGAACATACAAGCCAATTATCAGAAGAATTAAACAAAAAGGCTAATGTTTCTTTTTCACCATCATGAATATCAGCTTGATATAAAAGATCAAACTTGTCATAAAAAGTTTTAACCACAGATGGTTCCACATCAATGATTTTTATAAGATCCCGTTCCTTATACGGATTCAAGTCAATTCGTTCTCGGTCATCTTCAGTGTATAGAACCTCATCCTCTGCGATTATTCGAGACATGCCTACTTCACAATGTTCGATAAAAACATCCCAGATGCCTAAGCTAAAGAGTTTGATTATAGGCCCAGCATCAAGCAATAGAAATTGAAACATTTTTATCCTTAAAACCCTCATCATCCGTGAGATATTCCTCTGCATCTTTATAGCTGATACCCATATATTTTGCAAACTGCATCAAGGACAATTTGCCTTCTCTCAAGGCGCGCTGAGCAAGATCGCAATATCTTTCAGGAAGAATATTTGGTTTATATGAAGGTCTTGGCTTGAGAAATCCAATGTATTTTTTTACTGTGTCTATATACCGTTCGGTATCTTCTTTTTCAAACCTATAAATACTCGCTATTCGATATATCAGCGCCTCTAAAGAAACGTCAAATTCCCTTGCTATATCATCCAACTGGTCAAAGCTTATCTGCTTATTATTTATTTTAGATTCAACTCTATCTCTTATTGATTCTTCAGGCATTAAAAAACGGCTCGCAAATGCATCCGCAAGTTTCTCTTCAAAATCACTAGGCTCAACACACTGATTCCTGAAAATACGCCAAGCAAGAATATGGAAAAGCTCATGAGCAAGATCATAACTACGTCTCCACTGCTTGCTTTGTGTGTTTAACAAAATAGCAGGCCCAAATTGGTCCGATACAGTTGAGATTGAACTACCAACGTATTCTATATAGAATATTTTGATATAATAAACCTCTTCAAGTATTCGTTTAAGAGACGCTATTGGTACATCACCAAGACGGAACCACTTTTGGGCTTCCTTCGCGAATAATTCAGCTTGCCTGTATGTAAATTCTTCTGGTTTGCTTAAGTCTGGTTTTGGCAATTTAAATTCTTTGACCTCATCCGTAAGAACTTCAAGCCTGTGATATTGTTCACATAGCTTTCTAAACTCCGCTTCAATCTTGGCACGTTGCTCCTCATCAGGTTTATACCTCCAAAGCATTACTTCTTCAATAAATGGCTCATTCGATAAGAAAAATTCCACTGTTCTGCGATAAACTTTTGCTAATTTGCTGAGTTGTGAAAATTTTGGCTCTCTCTTATAATTTTCAAATTCACTGATAGAGGATTGGCCTATTCCACTTTCCTGCGAGGCTTTTTCGAGCGTATAACCAATTGCATTTCTTGCTATTTTTAATCTTTCACCGATATTCATTTTAACACCTCCATTTTCTGTTCTCCAGAATATTATACCATACTATTCGGCAAAAAGTGCTATATATATTCTGAAATATAGAAATTTTCTTGATTTTCTGCGATATCTCTATGATTTATCAGGTTTTTTCTGAAATTTTTATCTATTTAATATCTTCTGGTGGTGGTTTTTTTGGGGTGGTTGTAGTTTATGAAGAAGTATCTCAGGGCGTCGATGGGGTGGTCGTAGAGGCCGTCTTTCAGGGGGAGTTCGCCAGTGGCATTGGCTGAGTGGGGATAGTGATAACACTGCATCGCTTCAATGAGGCGCGTGCATCTCGGTGAGATCAGAAGTGAGCTTTGGCCGGAACCGGAACAAACGGCCCGGCGGATAAGCTCTATGCCCTCGAGGATGCCGCTTCGTCTGGAGCGCAGGGCTATGCCTAAGCTGCGCATTTCCCGAACGGCGCTTGTGCCGGTGACATCGTTTACACTTTTGCCCGCAGGGTCGCAAAATGTAGCGGCTACCTGCTCTTCGGGTACCGGAGTCCGGTTCTTAATCTCATCGGCGTGAACATCGATAGTCGCCCTGCTGCGGACATACTCATCTATTATGTACACGAAGCCATCGCCATCAACCTGAATCCATAAGCACACAAAAGGATTCACAAATCCAAAATCAAGTGCACGGTAAAGCGGAAGATTCGTGTTGTAATCTAAGGGCCGGACATGAATGTCCGGGTCGAACTGAGCGAAGACAACATTTTCCCTCGAAGGTCTTTTACAGAGCATCTCGGCCTCCCATCCTGCCCTGCTTGCCCGGCGCATTTGCGAAATGCAATCGTCGATTTTCAGATAGCCGACGGCAGCTTTGGCCCTGCCCTGGCAATCATCCCACAATGAACACTGCGAGCAATTTCTGTCGGTGCATTTTTCAATCACTTCCCATATACACCATTTGAAGACAGGTGTGCCGAGCTGCGATGCGGAGGAAACCACCTTTTGCATTAAGCCGTACGGGCGATGCATAGTGCTGATAAGCTCCATAGCCGCGGTGATATTTTCAGTGCTTTGTGTGGTGAACTGTGCGGCGGCGAAAACATCCTCATTGAAAAGCTCAAGCTCATCACAGCGGAGTTTTTGAATATGCTGGCCGCGAACGCTGGTCGTGGACTGAGTGAGGACTTCGACCGCCGAACCGTTGGCGAATCTGCATTTTGATTTCAGTGCGGGACCAGCTAATAAATGCTCGAAGTCATTATTTAGAAAACAGGTCAGGTATTCATACATCCGAGTAGCCTGCTCACCGGAGCCGCCGAGTATTCTAATCTGGCAGTTCGGCTTGAAGATACAATCCAGCAGTGTTGCGATAGCGGCCAATTCGGTTTTGCCGCCGGCACGGTTGGCCCAGATGACGGCGTCTGCGTTTGCCGGGCGATTGCAACTTGAATGAGGAATAACGATGGTATCCGCAGAAAAGCTATGCCAGAGATAATCCATCGGGCTGCTGTGGTCGGGGCAAATTCTTTTGTCGGGCACGTCAATCCCAAGAAAGACTTTAACGTAGTTTTTCAGGTCGCGTTTGGCGGCGGGCCGAGTCCTTTGAAGCTCGGCGTAAATACGGGCAGCTTTCTCGAGGTCGTTGGAAGTTTGAGAAAAAAGAGTTTGTGTCATTATTATACCCCCTGATTTGAGTGTTGTTTAGAAAAAGAGCGCAGGATTCAATCGCCAAGCAATCCCCGCTTTAATTATGTGGTTACTGTACGGTTGAAATCTCAACCATGAGTCTAATTGGGCTTTCCGACGCCATTTCTTGCAATCTGTTTGAGCCCATCTAAGTGATTCTGAAAGACGCCGCGAGGGTCGGTGTCGTATTTTTTACAAAGCGAAGCGGCCATACCTACAAGCTCACCCATCATTCCGCACGTACGCATCACACGAACCGTTCCCAGGGCTACATGAGTAACGCTGATACACCGGCCGGCCATCATCAGATTATTTACATTGCGTGAATACAAACAGCGGTATGGAATCGGGTACGGCTTGATTTGAGGCTGCTCGCAGATGGTACGGAATTCTTCGCCGGGGAAATATTTGGTGTTTTTCGGGTCCGGATAGTGCAGGTCTATCGACCATGTGGTGGTTACGAAAGAGTCGGGAAATCTTTTTCGCTTCTGGATGTCCTGCTGCTGAAGTATTACGTCACCCAGCAGTCGTCGGGACTCGCGTTTGCCGCCGATGTAAGCCACCCAGTCGAGCTTTAGATTGGAATATTTTTCTTTATTGCGACTGTGGTTTTTCTGAAAGGCCCAGTTTCCATAAATCGCTCTAAAGGAATGATCGCGAATATACTCGAACTCGGTAATCTGGTCGCGGTGGAGTCCGGCTTCCCAGTTCCACTCGCCTCTTGTTGCCTGCTGGCAGCTTTCCTCGGTGAACTGCAGGGCCCAGGGGCAATCGGGAAAACTTTCCGGCTGATTGGACTGCGCCGAATACCACATTACAGATGCACCCATAGTCATCTTGTCGGGCTTATCTGGCGCCATGGATTCACCGGTCTGTTCTTTGCTTTCGCGTCCCATACGATAATCGGCACCGGCCAGATAGCCGAGAGTGCCGTCACCGGTGCAATCGACAAACAATGGTGCGCGGAAGCTGAATTCGCCGGAGTTGATAATGTGTTTGGCGATTACCGCAACGATACGGTCGCCCTGCTTTTGAACCTTGAACGCATGCATATTAACGAACAGGTGGATATTTTTCTCTGCCTGTACGACGCGCATTTTTCGGTCGTCATCGTAGAACTGTGGTGGCCTTGCATTACCCTGATGCCCGGGATCGAGCTCTCTGACGATGTCACCTATGGCCGGGTAAGGCGGAAGGTTGATTTCACCCCCGAGATGTACACGGACTTCGGAGCTGTTGTTGCCGCCGAGTACGGGGCGGTTTTGTATAAGAGCGACCTTCAAGCCGAGCCTTGCGGCAGAGACGGCTGCGCAGGAGCCGGACATTCCGCCGCCAACCACGACTATATCAAAATTGCCGACATCTTTCGGCTGAGAACTCAGGCCCAGAGCCTGACGGCGAAAAGCGGCCATTTGCTCACCGGCATTCGGCGGAACAAAATTGGTATCGGTCGTAAAAATAATCGCATCGCAACGGCCCTCGAAGCCGGTCAGGTCGTGGAGCGAAACGGTGTTCTGCAGATTAGTTATCTGAATCGATCCGCCCTGCTGCCAGTGCCAGGCTGCGCCTTCGGTTCCGAAGAGTGCATTTAGCGGCGCTCCGTTGACGAGCACCTGGAACCTGCCCGGAGCGCCCGGCGCCTTCCATGGTGCCACCCAGTCTCGTGTGCGCACCCATACGCGGTATGTTCCGGCAACGGGGAAGGTAACCTTTGTTACAGCATCTTTGACCGGCTTGCCTAAACCGTGAGCCAAAAGGAAGGGTGAGCCCATCTGATCCATAAACTGCTGGTCAACAACCCAGCCGCCATGGTTAGTAAAGGCCTCAGCCTCAATAAGAATAGTTTGTGCGGCGGTAATTGAAGCGAAGGATAGCAGTAAAGTTAC
>JAVVFI010000304.1:0-6932 GCA_032250555.1 Sedimentisphaerales bacterium | reverse complement strand
ATGCCAATCCAATGAAAAAGAGTGTAATTCCGCCTGTAAGATACTTTATCCACACCGGGCCGACTGATTCGGATTTAGTACGCTTAAGGTCCGAGAGCGGAGTACCTTTTTCAATAGCCGCCATTATCTGTTTGTGTTCGAGCCGTTTGGCAAAAAAGATAAGTAAGCCGATAATTATTGCAACAGTTGCTATACTCGAAAAAACGATAAACACAATAATTGCTGGATCCAACATTTTTTATTCCTTTCGATATTTTTTTAACAATTGAATTTTCTTTATTATCTGATTCTTATTGAACCTACATCGGTCATTAAACTCAGTTTCCCTTCTCCGGCACCTATCGTACCTTGAAGATTTTTACCAACTCTGCCTTTGATGGTCAGAGGCATGTCGGTTGATATCGAGCCAACATCCGTATTAGCCTGCACAGCGGCCGAACACTCGGGCGGTGTCGTTATGTCGATACTGCCTACATCGGTCCTGATAGTGACATTGCAAGCGGCCGAGGCGGTTTTCGAATAAACTACGTTTACTTTACCAACATCAACCTTAAGGTCGATATCGCCCGATATTTCTTTGCAGGAAATCTTGCCAACGTCCGTTTGGGCTTTAATATCCTCTGTAATGTTCGAGACATGGATTTCCCCTACATTACTTGAAATCTGTAAAGCGGTTTGCTTAGGTACAACTATTTTAAAGTTGATACTTATCGAGCGGCGTCTTTTCTGACGTGGTTTTGTCGTTTTGACCGTTAAAGTATCTCCATTCTGTTCAAGCTCAATTTTTATCTGCCTGGCCAGCTCTTTTGCTTCTTCTTCAGTTGGGGCTTTTACAGTAATTGCCGCAGTAACGTCACAATTTGTAACATCCTGACCATCAATAGTGATTGAGCCAACTTCGTTTTCGAGAGCCAGGATTGACCCGGGCGCAAGAGAGGCATCAAACTTGTTTGTTTCCTTATACTCAACTCGAGGCCACAAATCGCCAATGTTAACACAACTACAGGCAGAAATCGTCAGCATGCCAAGAAGACAAATCAGTAATGATTTTTTTGTGAAATAACCGTATTTCATTTTTTGTCCTTTCAATTAAGCTCCGGTTTATCCGGCCATCTGATTTTTATTGAGCCGCTGCTTGTTTTCAGATACAGCTTTCCATTACCCTGACCAATTGTACCTGCGAGTTTCTTCTTGCTTATTTCTCCGCTGATAGTTATTGGCAGGTCTGTACTTATCGAGCCGTAACTTGTCGCCATATCCACACTGCCTGCGAAATCAGGGGGTGCTTCAAAATCGACACTTCCATATGATGTAACCACATTTGCATTGATTTCAGAGGGGGTAGAGTCCGAACAGGCGATATTGATATTACCACTGCCGCTCTTGGCGGTAAGGTCAGCGGTTGTGAGCTGCCTGCAGGTGATACGTCCGTAGGATGTTGATATATCGGCTGAGTCCGCAGATGCCTGCGTGACATCAATACTCCCGCTGCCTGAATGAAGCTTTAGGACTTTGCCCGTAAGCTCGTCGGCCCTGATGGAACCATAAGATGTATGCAGATCAAAATCGCCGCAGGATGCCCTCGAGAGCTTAATTTTACCGCTGCTTGTTCGAAGCTTGAGGTCGCCTCCTGAAATATCCTCACAGGTTATAGAACCGTAGGATGTATCCATATCAGCGTAACCTCGAATGTTCTGAGCTTTAATTGCACCGCTACTGGATTCGAGTTTAATATTGTCACCCGTGACGTTCACACAGGTAACTGAACCATAAGAAGTATCCAGATGTACCGAGCCCTGAATATCCTCAGCGGAAATCGCACCGCTGCTGCTCTTGCCTTTTGCGTTTCCCAAAATATTGCTCAGTTTAACCGGACCGTAGGAGCTGGTACATTCGACGTTGGTTTGTTTTGGAACGGTTATATCGTAGTTTATAGATATCGAGCGCTTTAGTTTTTTAACAAGAGGCTTTTTAGCTTTGACAGTTAACGTATTTCCAACCTGCTCAAGTATGATTTCCACCTGCTCTGCTGTTTCACGGGCCTCCTCTTCGGTCAGCGCCCGAACATGGATTTCAGCAACTACATTGCAGTCGGTAACGTCGGCGCCGGTTATCGTAATCGCCCCGGAGCTTGTTTGAGCTATAACAGTCGAGCCGGAATCAAGCGGTGTTTGTTTCTGAACCGTTCTTTCATACTTTGCTCTGCCCCAGTCATCGAATTGAAAATCACAGCCGGTAACTATTAGTAAAAGACACAAGCCGATGACCGGAATTGAGTAATATTTTTTCTTCATTATTTCGTTCTCCAGATTTATGTTTTTAGTTGCCTATTTTATTCTTATCGAACCGTTGTGTGTTTCAAGATACAGCTTGCCCTGGCCTGTACCGATTGTCCCCGTGAGCTTCCTCTTGCTTACCTTGCCTTTGACCGTTACAGGCAACTCAGTATTAATGGAGCCATTGTGGGTTGAAGCCTCAAGTTCACCGGAAAAATTCTTTGGTGTCTCAAGCTCCACTCCTCCGTTGTGTGTGATTAGCGAAATATCACAGACTGATGGGGCGGCTTGAGAGTAATAAACCTTTATGCCGCCGTTATGCGTTTTCAGTTTTGTATCACCTGAAATTTCTCTGCAAGTGACTGAGCCGTTATGTGTATAAAGCTCGGCGGCGCCGGAAACCTGCTCGGCAGCTATCTTTCCATTGTGTGTGGTACCATTCAGGCGGCCGGTGATATTTTTAATTACTAAAGCTCCATTATGAGTTGTAAGCTCCAGGTCGGTATTATCAGGAATTGTTACATCGATACTGACAGAAACAGACTTATTGAACCTGAGCTTGGGCTTGTCAATCCTGGCGGTCAGCTTATTTGCTGAAGGTATGAGTTTTATCGTTGTCTGTTCTGCGATCTTTTTTGCACCTTCTTCTGTTGTCGCCCGGCCGACAATGGTCGCAGTAAGATTACAGTCGGCAACATCAGCTCCGGAAATTGTGATTGAGCCATTGTGGGTCTCTGCTGTGAAGTTCGATCCGGGCGAAAGAGGCGCTGATAGCTGGACTGTTCGTTCATACTTTGCCCTGGCAATATTAATGCAGGAGCCGACCCCGAGTGTCAGCAAACACAATAGCAAAATTAACAACACTGGTTTCAGGAAATCATGATTCATTATATCTTCTCCTTCATTTGTATATTCTTACCTTGTTCATTCTCTTTCGTAAATTAGTCGCTGATTTTATCCATCAGGTTTCAGAAAAACTAAAACTTTAAACCGAAGCGTTATTTTCCATAATATACCTCTCTATTTACTTAGTTTTTTTTGCAAATAAGTTACAAAATTTATTTAAAAGGTTTCACAAATACCTGTTTTTTCCTTGTTTTGAGCTTATTATCATAGTTTATGGATTAGTCGCTATTTTTCCGTAGGAGAATTTAGAAATCTGAAACTTAAGAAGCTCCGGCTGCGACTAATATAGAAAGGGAAATATTTGGTCTCTAACGAATCAGGCCGGAAAAAGAAGAACAATTGGTTACGGCTGCTTCGCAGAGGTGATCATGCAGCGTTTGCCCAGTTCATTGATAAGTACAAAGAAACGGTTTTTCTGTGCTGCCGAAAGTTAGGGCTGACCGAAGATGAGGCCGAGGATGTGGCGAGTGAGACATTCATGGCGGCGTATAAGGGATTGCGGCGCTATCGGGGCCAGGCCGAGTTGAGCACATGGCTGTGGTCTATAGCGTACCGACGGGCAGTGAGTTATCTGCGAAAGAATCGAAAGCAGTTGCAGCTTGAAGCCGAGCCGGATGAGTTCCTTCAGGCCGGCAGCAGCCCGGAGCAGGGACCGGCAGCGGCTATACAGGGCAAAGAGACAGAAAAAATCGTTTGGCTGGCAGTCGAACGGCTGCCGAGACTCTGGGCTATGGCGACTATATTGTATTATCGTGAAGAAAAGAGTATCATTGAGATTGCACATATAATGCAGGCAAAGGAAAATACTATTAAGACGTATTTATTCAGAGCACGCCGGAAATTGAAAAAAGCCTTAGCTCCAGCCTTTGGAGAAGATACTGATGTTGCCGGATAGATTAAATAAAGATGATAAATTTGATGAGATGTTAGGGCGAACTTTGCGTTCGACTTCGCAGGCAGTACCGGCCGACTTTACCCGGAAAATACTCAAACAGATAAGGCAGGCCGAAGAGCGGAAGATTTTAGCTCGTGTGGTTCTGCAGGAAAGACTCGCCCTGGCAGGATGTTTTGCATTAGGTGCTGCCGCAATTATTGCCATAGTAATCTTTCCGGATACTATTACAGCGGTTTTTAATAGTATTGTCGGAAGCTATACCGCACATAGCACTACAATAGTTAGTAGAATTCCAGGAAGTATCAACACCGTCCGGGATCAATGGCAACTCTGTACTTTTCTTGCGGCCATGGCGGGTTTCGCTATTTATAGTCTTGTCGATTTACTGGCGGGCGACAGAATAAAGACCTCATGAAGCATTAAATACATCAAATAAACTCTGGAACAATAGGATTTTATTCATTTTTCTGCTCAATTCAAAATCTCTCACCATTTTAAACCGAATACCAATTTTAAGCGAAATACGCATAATTACACCGTTTTTCCGAAAAATCAGCAGGTTTTACTTGACCTTAAGATGGTAATTTTGGTATATTTAGATTAGGTGTAAGCTGTGGAATATGGCTTGTAGATGAAGGAAGTGTTGATAGTCTTTTTTAGAGTGAGGTGTGGTGTTGTATCACATTCGAAGCAAGGACCTCCTGATTTACGATGAGGTCTTAACATTTCAATCGACAGCTTATCGTATCCGCTTTTATGAGAAGGATTTAGAACAAAACTTAATATTATTTCGGTTGATAATGCTTATAAACATTATTATCGGTCGTTTTGTCTGTAAATGCTTATTGAAATCCTGCAAATGTGGAATTTTGCTCAACTGTAAAAACAAATTATTTTAAGGAGAAGTGTTATGTGTAAAAAATTATTGTATTTAGTTTCTTTTGTTCTGGTGCTGAGCCTGGTCGGCAGCGCTTCGGCGTCGCTTCCGGCAGGATGGCTACACCAGGATATAGGTACTACCGGCGGCAATGCAGATGAGAGCGGCGGTGTATGGACCGTCGAGGGCGACGGCGTCGATATCTGGGGTACTTCCGACGGTTTCCACTTCGTGTACCAATTTCTGGAAGGCGATGGCGAGATGACTGCTCGCGTAACCGATGTCGGTACTGGCTCGAATAACTGGGCTAAAGCCGGCGTTATGATTCGCGAGACACTCGATCCGGGCTCCACACATGCTATGGAGATCATTACTCCGGGCGAAGGCTCCGGAATAGGCTTCCAGTGGCGCCCGAGTACAAATGGTGCCTCGAACTGGACAGGTAGTACAACTCCCGTTGTAACGCCGCCTTATTGGGTCAGAGTAAGACGCACCGGTGATTTGTTCGAGGGCTTTCATTCACCCGATGGTATTACCTGGGAAAAAGAGGGCGAAATAACAATCTCAATGGTTCCAAACGTTTATATCGGTCTGTGCCGAACATCGCATGCAGCCGGCGAAGTGCGTTCGGCCACGTTCGACAACGTAAGCTATGTCGGCAATATCAGCGGTCCTCTAAAGGCTTACGACCCAACTCCCGCTGATGGTACACTACTTGGAGACACATGGGTGAGCATGGACTGGAAGGCAGGATACACAGCGGCATCCCACGATGTATATTTCAGCGATAATCTCGCTGATGTCCAGGCCGGCGCCGAAGGCGCATTCCAGGGTAACCAGACTACGGTGTTTCTTGTTGTCGGATTTCCGGGATTCCCTTATCCCGACGGCCTTGCCACCGGCTCAACATACTACTGGCGAATTGATGAAGTTGAAGCAGATGGAACTACGAAACACCAGGGGCCTGTCTGGAGCTTTTCGGTTCCATCCAGGAAAGCATTCAATCCAATCCCGGCTGACGGCGGCGCTTTTATTAATCCGGAGACAAACCTGAGCTTCGAATCAGGTTTTAACGCGAAACTTCACACCATATATTTTGGAGACAATTTTGATGATGTGAACAACGCAACCGGCGGAGCCCCGCAGGGAAATACAACCTTTGATCCCGGAACTCTTGAGTTAGAGACAACTTATTACTGGCGTGTCGATGAATTTGACCCTCCAACAACACATAGGGGCGATGTCTGGAGCTTCACTACTACTATCCCCGGTCTGGGTACAATAGTGCAGAACCGCTGGAACAACTTAGACGGTACTGATTTGAACACACTTAAGGACAGTGTTAATTTTCCCAATTATCCTGATGAAACGATAGTGTTAGATGAATTCAGTACGGCAATCGACTCTGCTGACAACTACGGAGGCAGAATAAATGGCTGGCTCTATGTACCGGCAACCGGCGACTACACATTCTGGCTCTGCACAGACGACCAGGGTGAGCTTTGGCTTAGTACAGATGACGATCCGGAAAATGTCGTGCTGATAGCAAATGAAGCCAGTTGGTCGCCTGCCAACACATGGGGAACAGGTACACAGCAGTCTGATCCAATCCCGCTGCAGTCAGGAAACAGATATTACATCGAAGCACTCTGGAAGGAAGGCGGCGGCGGTGACCATTGTCAGGTGGCATGGCAGGGACCTGGAATCCCAACACGGGAAATTATCCAGGGAACCAACCTGTCACCATACGAACCTGTCCAGGCCTTCGGCCCGAACCCGGGTAACGGCGCATCAGATATTAAGCAGACAACTGTTCTTAACTTCAAGGCCGGAATTAAGGCGGCTTCGCATGAGATTTATTTCGGCGCTGATGCAGATGCTGTGACTAACGCCACCACAGGTTCACCGGAGTATAAAGGCACCAGGAACCTTGGTGAAGAAAGCTTTGAGCCCGGAAAGCTCGAATGGGATACTACCT
>JAVVFI010000303.1:0-6948 GCA_032250555.1 Sedimentisphaerales bacterium | reverse complement strand
TCTGCTGGTTAAGCGGCCAGCCAAAATGGGTCATCGACTTCCAGTAAACAACCTTTGGCTTATCCTGTCGCATGTCAAAAACTGTTTTGCAACGTTTATATGCTCGCCCATTACCGGAGACGCTGACAATATCAGCCGAAAATTGAAAGGAACGGGTGGTAATATAACTTCCCACAGCAACCGCTTTTTCCCGGTTAAGCACCTCGGCCACCCAGGCAATGGAATCGAGTCCCTCGTCGGAGTTGCGACGAGACACCAAGGCATCAACATCACTTTCTTCCAGGCCGGGCAGGCAAAGCAGCACTGCTTTCGGCGCAGTATTTACGTTTACGAGACCGGGAAAAGTCTCTTCATCACTCGTAGTAAGGCGGTCAACGATTTGTGAAAACTCGTCGGCTTTGAGGCCCGTCGAAAAATAAAAATCAAGAACATTAGCATAAGACGGTCTGGTGGGTACAAGGCTCATAATCTCCAAAGCACGTTCCTCTTTGACTATCTTCTGCAACTCGCTCTGCAAGTCTGCTCGGGCCTGGACATCATTGATATTGATGCGCCGATTACCATCATTGTCTAAATTGATTTCCACGCTATACACAGTGACATAGTCGTAGAAACCGCTGTCAAGCCGGCCGTTACGGTTGTCGGGCGGGTTCCTGAGATCGCCATCGTTCTCATTGTCGTCAAGGATGCTGTTTAGATTCGTATCTTCTCCATAGAGTATCTCTTTAGAAGCCCCTTTAATAAGAAGGATTTCATCAACGGTTTCCAGTGGTGAATTCTTGCAGTTATAAGGTTGTGACAGAAGGAGATAATACTCATCTTCAGCTCCTCCCGGGGATATCTCACTGTCTTCATCACGCCAGTCAATGATTGATGCGGCTAATTCGGCCGTCATATCCGGCAACCTCAATAGCATCTCCTCAGATGCCGAGTTGAGATTGATTTTGCCCGCCTCATCTGTTAAGCCATAATCGAATTCCCTCTCATCTTCCAGATTCGAGCGTAAAATCCAAAAATAACCTTCTCCGAGCTGCATAGCCTTATAGGGTTCGCTTTCCATCAGGGTGGAAGTCTCTTCTTCTTTGCTTGTGGCCAACTTTGCCATAACATACTCCGAGGCGCCGTCTGCAATGCATTCGGCCTCAAGAGAAGCCACATGGTTGGCCCCAATAATTGCAGCCACCCTTATAGAACGTGCAAAAACAAGAGCCAGTCCTGCCAGGACAAGAAGTACCCAAATCGTGACGATAAGGATTGTGCCGTCAGTTCTATGAGCGTGTCCTAAATGTCTATATATAAATTCTCTCATATAATTCACTAACTCCCACTCGTGCCCGAGTTGCCATTTTCTGATTGAGTCTCCTCTTGCGCAGCACCACCACAAGGTATAGCGAAACTTTGAGTAAGCCGACGTACATGGGATTCTTTATTTGAACCGTTTGTGTTGTACAAGACTTGAATATCGATCTCCATCGCCAAAGGAAGGCTGTTTGCATCGGCGGTCGAATCCCAATCATCCAGCCATTTATCTCCATCGAAGTATCGAAGGTTCAGAGACTTCACATTGCGACAGAGGACTTGCTCATCAGGATCGATCCCCCTTGGCGACAGTAGATTCGTTGTTATCCGGCGGACAAGTCGGTAATTCTCTCTGTCATAGTCTGTATCTTCTTCCAAAACCAACTCAATTTTCCCCAAACCGCCAACAGGATGATCGTTTTCTGAATATATTTGGGTGGTATAAAACTCGAGACTATCAGCTTGGACTCCATTAACGCCCAAAGAATCATTTCCGAGGAAGCTGCCGGCCAGTGTGCCGCCCAGTGGCAGAACACCATAAGTATCTTGTTTGATAAGCTCGATAGCATTGATAGCCAGCGAAGTGGGCTCTACGGCTGACATGGCGCTTCTTTTGGCTCTAAAACCGGTGTATAAAGCCGTGTACAAACACGAAGCAATAACCACCATCAAAACCATGGCCACCAGCAATTCAAGCATAGTAACAGCTTTGTATTTTCTTGATATACCGGCCATCTCAATCTTCCTCCGGATAAACCAGCGTACTCAAGGTCAACGAACGTTGTTGGCCCTGAGACTGCCACGTTACTGTCAGATCAAGCTGGCTCACCACCGAATCAGTCCAATTGGAAACTGCGGCAGTCCATTGATAACCAGGCCAGTCAGAACCAAAATCGCCTCTTTTTTCACCGGTTTGCCAGTCCTGCGAACTGGTTAATTCGGTCAATTTTGTACGTGCCAGCGATGCAGCTTCAATTTGCCTTCTTGACTGCCCGCCCAAACGTGTGCATAAACCGATGCTCCGCATGGCCACGGGCATAATAATGCCTATTAGCACAATAGTAGCAAGGAGCTCTATAAAAGTGAAACCACCGAAACGGCGGTATCCTTCAACCGTTTTGTTTCGAGGCGTATCTGCCATTGCTATATTCACACTCAATAATATAAAATGATTCCGTTATTGTTGGGCACGTTACTTCAAGAGCCAATCCCCGTCGGTCTATCAACCGAACCGTCCCGGCAGTTACAGTTCCTTGCGGAGTAAAAATAAAAAACATATCATCATCCTCTTTGTCTGCCTCTTCCAACTCCATTACTATGTCACTCGGCAGAGTGAAGATCTGTCCGAACTCAGTATCGAGCATCTCGAAAATCCCCGACTTCTGTGCAGTCAGCCAGTAGGTGCGTTCTCGCGTATCAAAGTTGAGCCGGTAAATAATCCCCTCACTAATGGCCTGAGAGCGAGCAAACTGAGTCAGCGAAAGAATCTGTGTGGCTGTATCATGCGTCTTACGCGAACCAAAGAAACCTCGAAGGGATGGCGCCGCCATCGCCAAAACGGTCGATAGTATAACCATCACAAGAATAAGCTCCAGGAGCGTAAAGCCACCGTTTCTATTCTGTTGTTTCTTGTAAACTGCCACGTATTTCTCCTTGCCGAAGAACTGTCACAATTACTTCGGCGTATATATGACCTGTTAACTTTACGGGAATCCCGAAAATTACCTTCTAACTTCTTCCGACCAATTCGTGATATCGTCGTCGCCGCCCAGCTTACGATCCGGGCCAAGGGAATATAAATCGTAGCCATTTTCATTGTACTGACCTGGGTACCGGTACACGTAGTTACTGCCCCACGGATCCTTGGGTATATCACGCTTGAGGTAGGGCTGCTGCCATTCAGTGGCATCCGAGGCAGGTCTTTCGACCAGAGCCCTGAGCCCCTCAGCGGTCGTGGGATAGCGGCTGATATCGATTTCAAAGGCGTCTAGTGCAACTTCTATCTGCGCAATTTGAGTCTTTGCCGCTGTAACCTTGGCTTGCTGGGAACGCCCTGTGAATTTTGGCAAAACAATGGCGGCCATTACGGCCAGAATGACCATTACTAACATCAGTTCGATTAGTGTAAAGCCGGAGACTCCTCGATGATATTGTCTGCGGCGTACCTGCTTGTGATTGTTGTTAATTTTTGATTTCATATTATTTCCTTATTTCTAAATTTCTTACTGTTTCTTAGTCTTAACGAATCAATTCCTGCAGACTGAAGATAGGCAAGAGCATTCCAATTACGACAGTTCCGACAAGGACCGCCATAAGAAAAAGCAATGCTGGTTCGATCAGGGTGACCATCATCTTTAAATGGCGATCCAGTTCCTGCTCATATGCTGTTGCTAATCGATTGAGTTCCTGATCCAGTCTTCCACTTTCCTCGGCGACAGAGATCATTTCAATTACTGCAGCAGGAAATAAAAGTCGACATCTTTCAAAACTACGAGCCAGCGGATGTCCTTTTTGCACACTCTCGATGGCACTGGCAACTGTGTCAGCGAGGACTTGATTGCCAATTGCCTCTTTCGCCACGCGAAGGGAAGCAATAAGAGGTACACCGGCACCGACAAGAGTACCCAACATACGGCAGAACCTCACAAGAGCGAATCGCGCCATGCCTGTGCCGAACATCGGTAATCGAAGCACAAGACTTTCCATGGATCGACGTCCTTCTTCTTTACTCATCATGCGCTGAATAGCAAAGACAACAAGAACAATACTAAGAACAAAGGCAAGCCAATATCTTACGAGAATCTTGCTGGCCACAACAATATACTGGGTCAGTGCCGGTAGCGAGCCACCAAACTCAGCAAACATTTGCGAAAAACGCGGTATAAAGAATGTCAGAAGAAACACAATAATTCCGGCAGCAAGCACAGCCAGAATAATCGGATAAACAAGTGCCCCTTTGACTCGGCCCTTTAAGTCCGCTTCTCGAGCCCTGAACGTTGCAATCTGTTCAAGAACAATATCAAGAAATCCACCGGTTTCGCCTGCCCGAACCATTGCCACATAAATTGGCGAAAAGACTCGTGTGTGAAGGCTTAACGAGTCGCCCAGGGACATACCACCGGCCACCTGGTCATGTATGACTGCCCAGAGTTTTTTAGGCCCCACTCGTGTTGCCTCACGACTAAGAATGCTAAGTGCCCGACTCATAGGAACACCCGCAGCTAAAAGATTAGCTAACTGTCGCGTAAAAGCGTCGATTTCACGCTTGGAAACACCGCCGATTCTAGTGAACAGTCCCCCAGTTTGCCCTTCTTCAACTTTCTCGACAGAGACTGGATTGAGATTCTTCCCGAAAAGCTGCTCGATCGCACCAGTCCTGTCCGTAGCCACAATTTTATCAGCTACCTGCTGTCCATCTAAATCTATTGCCTTGTATGCAAATGTTACCATTCTTTACCTTTACCTTTTGGCTGTATTGTCTGAAAAAGAGCTTTCTTCAAATGTATCATCCTTAGTTACTCTGAGTACCTCTTCTACAGTAGTCCGGCCTTCATGAATATGCCGGAATCCATCTTCTCGGAGACTTGTCGTACCCTGCTTAGCCGCTACTCGGCGAAGGTCACGAGCCGAGGCATTTTCAATAATGAGGGAACGAATGTCGTCGGTTACAAGCATCATTTCAAAAATCCCTATGCGCCCCCGATAACCGGTTTCCTGACAGTTTTTACATCCCTTTCCTTTATAGAGTACATCGGGAAGTTTGTTACCAAAACGTTGCCTGAGCACCATTGCCTCGCTGGTTGTGAGCTGCTCTTTGCAGTGGGGGCAAATCACTCGCACCAGTCGCTGTGCGGCAACAGCCTCCAGTGACGAGGCAACCAGGTATGGTTCGATCCCCATGTCCACAAGACGAGTCAACGCAGTTGGAGCATCATTGGTGTGGAGTGTTGAAAAAACCAGGTGACCGGTCAGAGAAGCTTGTATGGCAATCTCTGCCGTCTCGGCATCGCGAATCTCACCAATCAGGACGACGTCAGGGTCGTGCCGAAGAATCGAACGCAACCCGCTGGCAAAAGTCAGACCGGCCTTACGCGAGACCTGTATTTGATTAATCCCATGAAGCTGATACTCAATAGGATCTTCAATGGTGATGATTTTACGCTGAACATCATTGATTTCTGACAGCGCTGCATATAACGATGTAGTCTTGCCGCTTCCTGTTGGCCCGGTTACCAGGATGATTCCATGAGGTCGTTCGAGAATCATTTTCGTGAGATCAAGGTCCCGGTCGGACATGCCAAGCTTGTCCATGCCCAGCAGGATAGAGGAGCGGTCGAGCAAGCGCAACACGACCGCTTCTCCGTAAAGCATTGGGATTATGGATACGCGGACGTCAATCTCATGGTCTGAGATACGAATCTTGATACGTCCATCCTGTGGGACCCGCTTTTCAGCAATATCAAGTTTACTCAATATTTTAAGTCGCGAGACTATGGCTGCCTGGAACTGTTTAACCTCAGAGGCCACAGACGCTTCCTGAAGGACACCGTCGATACGGTATCGAACGCGCAGAGTATTTTCAAAGGGCTCAATATGCACATCAGTAGCCCGTAAACCGATGGCCTCTGTGAGAACCTGATTGACAAATCGGATGATTGAAGCCCCTTCAGCCGCCTCGGTCAAATCCATATCCCCATCAGTATCCGTATCAATGACCTGGAAACCGTTTTCTCCGGCTTCTGAGATCATTGACTGGACCGTATCGGCTCCGACGCCTAAATATTGCTTGATGCATTCATCAATCTCGGCCAATGGGGCTAATGCAATCTGAAAGTCTTTTCCTGTTGCCAAACGCAATTCGTCGATGGCTGATGTGTCGAACGGATTGCTCATGACGGTAAGCAGATCTCCGTTATTTCCATCAAGAGGGATAACATGCTTGTCGAGAAGAACGCGTGCGGGAAACTGGGCGAGGAACTCCTTTGAAAACGAGCATTTATGGAGTTCCACATAGGTATATTGGAACTCATCTGCCAGGAAACGAAGCAGTGCATCCTCGGCAAGGCCTGAAGTCAAAAGGGCCCGGGTAAGAGGCTCACCTTTGGCGAGCAACCCAAGGACCACCCGGGCCGCGCTGTCGTCAATCAATCCCTGTTCAACCATTCTGTCAACAAGTACATTCATGAGGTCTGCCCTGTCTTAGTCTAATATGCCCATCATTACGCACTGAGCTTCCTGACGCAGTGTGATAACTTGACGCAATTCCTTCTGTGCTACTGCAAGTTGCTGTTTGGCTTTTTCTTTGGCTGAACGCAATACAATGAGCTGACTCTTGATTTGCTCCGGGCTTGCCGATGTGTTCTCAAGCAAAGTACGTAATTGCTCTGAAGCTTTTTCAACTTCTGTCTGCTCTCTGGCGGGCATGCCTTGTCGTCCACCTTGCCGACCACCTTGCGGGCCGCCTTGCGGACCGCCTTGTGGGCCGCCGCGTCTGCCCATGGGTCCGAACATCATTCCTCCGCGACCGCCGCCTCCGACTTCTCGGCTAAGCTCCTGGACTTTCGTAACACGAGGGCCAAGGATTGTCCACTCCTGGTCCGTAGCTCCGAACATCTCTTTCATGCGATGATCCATCATCTGGCGCATTCG
>JAVVFI010000302.1:0-6971 GCA_032250555.1 Sedimentisphaerales bacterium | reverse complement strand
TAACTGCAACGTTTACAATTTCTTCTTCTTTTTTGGTAACCGGCTTTTCCGGCAGCATTTTCCCCAAAGTCCTGCCGAAGCCGGGCTTCTTGCGAGCCTTGCTCATTACCTCATAAAGAGCTTTTTTGCCTCGTTTCCGCGCCATAGCCGAATCCGTTCTATTTTACAACACGCACATAAAACAGTTATTATATCGACAAAATATAAAAAAACAAGCCAATATCTATATTATTTCTATCAGGATTTCAATTATAAACTGTCAATATTTTTGAAAGTACAATTAAGGAACACTAAATTGCCGGGATCTATAAAAAAAGGCCGCTTTTCAAAGCGGCCTTTTGGTTCACGGTTAATAATACAAAACTCAGTAGTCGTTCGTTTCCTGGTGCTCACCATTGTCGCCACTTCGTGGATGAGCATTTTCATAGACGTCTTTGAGCTTGGTTGTCGTAAGATGTGTGTAAACCTGGGTTGTTGACAGGGACTGATGACCGAGCAGTTCCTGAACACTCCTTAAATCAGCACCATTGTTGAGCATGTGCGTTGCGAAACTATGACGCAGGGTATGTGGGCTGATAGCCGGATCCAGCCCGGCCATTTTAAGATATTTATCCATCTTGCGACGAACACTACGAGTACTGAGTCGTCTTCCATGCTTGTTCACAAAAAGAACTTTGGAGTCAAAATTAATATTATTTTGTGCTCTTTTATTCCTGTACTCCATGTAATGTTGAATGACCTGCAAGGCGGATGAGCCGATAGGTGCGATTCTTTCCTTTTTACCTTTGCCTCTGATATGAACAACCTCACCCATGAAGTCTATGTCGTCCATATTAAGTGCCACAAGCTCACTGACTCTTATGCCGGTACTGTAAAGCGTCTCCATGATGGCTCTGTCTCTGGCTCCAAGCCAATTATCAAGTGATGGAGTATCAAGTAATCTTTTTACTTCTTCATAATCAAGAAAACGCGGCAGCTTCTTATCCTGTTTCGGAGTCCTGACTGCTACAACAGGATTAGAGGTAAGCTGATTTCTTTTAACAAGAAACTTATAAAAGCTTCGCAGGGTAGCCAGCTTTCGAGCAATTGTTGCTTTGGAATACTGTTTCTCATTGAGAAAAGCAAGATATGCTCTTACAGCATCTGTTCCTGCAGAAAGGAGTAACTCATCAACTTTCGGCTTAACTGCAATTGCAACGGCTGTAGCCGAATCTCCCTGATGACCGGACTGTGAAATCGATTCAGTATCCAGATGGCTGCTCTCGGAAGCGTTCAACAGAAACTCACTGAATTGTGTCAGGTCGGCGCCATAACACTTGGCTGTGTGTTCAGAGAAACGCCTTTCATACTTCAAGTAATCTAAGAAATGTTGGATGCTTGTGCGGTCTTCCATAATTTACCTACCTGTTTAATTTTTCGACGGTTTTTAAATATTCAATATCACACGATTATTTTCATTTATATATTGACAGACGTTACCAAGATTAGTTCGCATGAATCTGGGCATCTGTATTTTCGTCTAAGAGTTCATTCGCCTGGCCAATAAGCGACTGTGTCAGTTTGAAACTCAGCACCGCAGCATCAAACCAATCAAAGTCTGTACGCTTATCTTTTGCCGACACAATCAAAGCATCCAGAAGTTCATCTTCGCAACCGTTATCGTAGCGGAATATAAACTTCTCTACTCCCTTATTCAAAACGAGTTGTCGCTTCATTTTTTTCATAAGATATTGCTTTAGGTTCTAAGGTAATCGGCTAACTAATACAGTCCGTTATTTATCTGTTATAAACACTTACGTTTGTTATCGGCCTAAAATGAACTAACTAAAGCTCAAAATTCAATTTTCTTTAATAAAGGCGATAAAATCGATACTCTGGGAAACATTACAACGCTTTTATCGGCCAATAAGACCACCGGCTTTACAAAATGAACGGGAATGTTGGCAGTTTGATGATAAATTTAGATAAATTATTTATCAGACTGATATGGCGAGGAGTAAATTGTTCTTAATCGACCTTGAAGTAGAAAATTGTTCCTTCTTTTAATTTGGAGTGAATAACCCCCTGCTGCTGGAGTTCTCTGATATATTTCATTGCTTCGTTGCCGTCGATGCCAAGGCATGAGGATATGTCATCCAATGAGCAAGGCCTGCGTTTCAGTATTGATAATACGTTCTCAGCCTTATTTTCAGAATATTTCACATGATGGAGGGTGGAAAAGTCAGCAATAATTTCACATTGTGGACCTAACTGAGAGGCTATAGTGTGGAGTGTTTCGATATCCAAACGCTTGAGATCGGGCTCTGCTGTCGGACGAACCGCTGTATTAAGCTGGACTTTGTCCGGCCGAATGCGATCTATGGCATCTCTGATTTTGGCTATTTGGTCGGATTTTGTATTTAGGCTTTCTACAAAAAACACTTCCAGCCATATCTCGCCGGAAAATTCATCTCTGAACTTACTTAAACCTGAAATCAGGTTTTCAATATTAATATCACGGTGTGGGCGGTTTACTTTCTGGAAGGTTTCTGCATCACCGGCGTCAAGAGACGGTATTACAACATCAGCCTTTGCGCAATCGGCACGAACATCCTCATTATAAAAAAGTGTGCCGTTTGTTAAAATAGCCACGGGAATATCGGTAATTTTCTTTATGCCTTCTATAAGTTTTCCCAGTTGTAAATTCAACGTAGGCTCGCCGGAACCAGCGATGGTGATAAACTCGGTCTTTAAACCTTTGGATAAAGTCTCTTCTAATTCTGCTAAAATAGGCTCAATGGGACCATAGTTACTTCGTTCTATGGTCAAATCGGTGGATTTGCCGAGCTGGCAGTAGATGCAATCGAGCGAACAGACCTTGAACGGTACGATATCAACGCCGTAACTTAATCCCAACCTTCGTGAAGGCACCGGTCCATAGAAATATTTTTTCGCTCCAGCCATTTTTTATCCGTGTATGACCTCAAATATTTTTTTGCATACTTTCAATAAGTCTTCAAGCCAGTCTATTGGCATGATACAGGCAGCATCTGATTTTGACTTTTCCGGTTCTGTATGGACTTCGATAAAAAGGCCATTCGCCCCTGCTGCTATTGCCGCTTTGGCAAGTATCGGCGCCATTTCCCGTCGGCCCGCACTGGCATTGCCCAGTCCACCAGGCTGCTGTGTGCTATGGGTGGCGTCAAAAATAACCGGGCAGCCGAGATTCTTCATTTGTTCGATGGCTGTCATATCATTGACCAGTCGGTTATAACCGAAGAATGTGCCCCGCTCTGTAAGTGTTATTTTTTCGTTGCCGGAGATACGAATCTTTTCAACTGCATTTTTCATCTCTTCTGGCGAGAGGAATTGTCCTTTTTTTATATTTACCGGTTTATCCGTTTGTGCACAGGCGCAAAGCAAATCAGTCTGCCTGCACAAAAAAGCTGGAATCTGGAGACAATCCACAACCTCCCCTGCCGCTGCCGCCTGAGAGGGCTCGTGAACATCGGTCATAATGGGCAGATTGGTCTTCTCTCTCACGGAGGCAAGAATGTCCAGTCCCTTTTCAATACCGGGACCGCGAAAACTGTCAAGGCTGGAGCGATTGGCTTTGTCAAAGCTTGCCTTGAAAATTATCCCAACATCGGTCTTTGCACTAATATCGACAAGCCTGTAGGCAATATCCAAACAGCAGGCTTCACTTTCAATAACACAAGGCCCTGCCATTACGAATAACGGAGTATTCAAACCAATTTTAACTTTACCAATATTGAAATTTCTTTTGTTCATAATCAATAATTAATACTTATCCTATGGCCCTAATGATTCTTGTTCTTATTCCAGCGGGTTTTGCATTTTCAGGTACAATACAACTGACCGCTTGAGATATTACATCGATATGTACCGGCAAAGCCGGCCCGGGATCGCCGTCAATTTCAGTCATTACAGAATTAGTATTCGAGCTTACAATGATGCTCTTTCCCTGCCGGTAAATAACGTCGCCGGCCTTGGCATGTTGCTTCAAAACAGTCATCATTGAATGTTTGGCCAGGCGAACCTTTGATGCGCATTTGTAAATGCACACATCCAGTAAGCCATCTCCAAAATCAGCATAACGCAGAATTTGAAGACCTACTGCATATCTCGAAATGTTCCCGACAAAAACCAGGCTGGGGCCATTGAATATTTCTTCTCCATCAATCTCTACTTTCATAGGATTGAATTTGTAGTTCCAGAATGTTCGCCACATTGGCCAGAAGTAATCGAAGTGGTCTATGTGTCCCTTACGCTGCTCGCTGACTCGATTAACTACCTGGCCGTCGAACCCAAAACCGGCTATCGTAGTAAAACATTTTCCATTTGCACTTCCCAGGTCCAGATGTCGAACATATTCTCCTTCGAAGGCTCCTTTTATGGTTTTCAGCCTTTCATCAAAACCTAATTCATTTGCCAGTAGATTTTCAGTTCCCTGCGGGACTATCAGCAACGGCTTGTCACTGCCTTCCAGTCCATGCGCAACCTCTCGGATGGTGCCGTCACCACCAATGGCGACAACCATCCCACAGTCGTAATCAATTGCTGCGTTAGTAGCCAATTCGCGAGCATTGTCCAATGAACTTGTCAGGCTGACTCTTACATCAAAACCTTTTTTGAGGAGGTATTGTCTAAATCGGCGTCCGAGTAATTTGTTACTGGTGGCGCCTGATTTGGGATTTACAATATAAGCGATATAACCGTCTTCTGGTTTCATGATTGCGGCTTTGGATTTTTCAACAAAAACAGCTTTACCTTATTTGTCGGTTTGTTGTTGCTGCTCCATCAACAAGGACGCATAACTATTTGAGATATGGGGAAGATCCCCCAGTCCAAGGCTGTTTTGAACATTGGCTATTTCTTCCTCGTCGGATCCTTCAATTTCCACAAAATCACCTAATAGCGGCAAACGGTCTAAAGCAACCTCACAATTACCAAGCTGCCAAAGGTGCCGTTTTTTTTCAACAATCAAAACCTGTTCATATCCTAACGCCGAAAGCAGTTTATGGATTGAATCCGCATCATGTATTTCAGATTCTATCTCCTGTCTTCTTTTAAGGCTGCTTTTTTCTTTGGCGCCTTTATAAGTTAAAAAACAACTCTCGCTCTTTTCAACTATCTGCTTCCGCAAACGAAGGCATTTATCTGATTTTATTAGCGTTGCATTTGCATCGTCAAACAAGTAATCGGTCTGTAACTGCTTGCATAAAAACTTTGCACCAAGATCACAGAGTTTATGTTCTACCTCAGACAGCGAATCAACCTTTAGTTTTGCTTCGATTTCGATACACATCTAAATAACTATATTTACCAATCGTGATTTAATAACGATAATTTTCTTGGGTTGTTTACCGGCTAAAGCAGCAACTACTTTTTCGCTGGCCAGTGCCTTTTGCTTTATTTGTTCTTCGTCCGCCTCAGCCGAGACAACGATTCTGTCTTTTATTTTACCTCTGACTTGTACCGCCAGTTCAATTTCCTTTTCTTTGATAAGGTTCTTATCATATTCGGGCCATTGCTCATAAGCCAGACTATCCGAATGGCCCAATATTTCCCAGATTTCTTCAGCAATGTGAGGCGCAAATGGTGATAGAATCTTTACGAACTTCTCAGCAACTGTTTTTGGTCTGACGTTTTGTTTGCTGAGATGATTAATAAAAATCATCATCGCGCTGATTGCGGTATTAAAGCCAAAAGTTTCGATGTCATAACCTACTTTTCTTATTGTCTGATTCAACAGTCTAAGTGTTGCTTCATCGGCCTGTTTTTCTTGTATCTGCCCGTCAAGCTTGCCTGTCTCTTCATCAACAATTGTTCGCCATGTTTTCTGTAAAAACCTATACACGCCTTCGACCCCATGCATGTTCCAGGGTTTCATTGCCTCTAAAGGCCCCATGAACATTTCATACAGCCGCATAGAATCGGCACCATAATCTGAAATAACTTTATCCGGATTGACTACATTGCCGCGGGACTTGCTCATCTTCTGTCCGTCCTCGCCTAAAATCATTCCCTGATTGATGAGCTTCTTAAATGGTTCTTTCGTGCCGACATAACCCAGGTCGTAAAGAAGTTTGTGCCAGAATCGTGAATATAAAAGGTGCAGTACCGCATGTTCGGCGCCGCCGATATACAAATCGACTCCAGTGTCACTCATCCAGTATTTTTCCTTTTCCGGGTCCCAACCCTGCTGGTTATTATCAGGATCGAGGTACCTGAGATAGTACCAGCAACTTCCTGCCCATTGTGGCATTGTGTTTGTTTCACGTTTGGCTTTTGTGCCATCCGGAAGAATTACATTCACCCAGTCTTCAGCATTTGCCAGCGGCGGCTCACCTGTACCGGCTGGTTTATAATCCTTCACCATGGGCAGCTCTAGGGGGAGATCTTCTTTTGAAAGTCCTATGATGTTCCCGTTTTCGGTATGTAATATCGGAAACGGTTCACCCCAGTAACGCTGCCTGCTGAAAAGCCAGTCACGCAGCTTATAATTAATTGCTTTTTTCCCTTGGCCTTTCTTTGCGAGCCAGTCCGTGATTTGCTCCTTGAATTCGGTTGTAATCAAGCCGTCGAATTGGCTGCTGTTAATCGCTCTGCCGTCACCGGTAAAACACAACTTTCCTTGCCTGACCAGTTTAGCTTGTTCATTGTCCTCCGGTTCAACAACCGGGATAATGGGCAGTTCGAACTTTGTAGCGAATTCAAAGTCACGCTCATCATGAGCCGGGACAGCCATAATTGCGCCAGTTCCATAGCTAATCAGAACATAATCACTTATCCAAATGGGAATCTTTTCGCCATTAACCGGATTTATTGCATAAGCGCCGGTGAAAACTCCGGTTTTCTCTTTTGCCAAATCAGTACGATCAAGGTCGCTTTTCCGGGCTGCCTGCTCACGATATTCTTTTACTTCTTCTTTATGCTCATCAGTAGTAATAATATCCACTGCTTCAAGC
>JAVVFI010000301.1:0-7013 GCA_032250555.1 Sedimentisphaerales bacterium | reverse complement strand
CGGTGTTGGATGCAAGAAATGTCGGAATACCGGTCATGTTGGTCGAATTGCCATTCATGAGCTATTTGTACCGAATGAGGAAATTCTGGAAATGATTAATGAGCGGCAGAGCTTAAAGAAGCTAAGAGAAAAAGCGATTGAAAATGGAATGGTATGCTTGCAATCTGATGGAATCGAAAAGGTAAAGGCAGGCATTATTTCTATTGAGGAAGTATTAAGAACAGCGCAAACGGAAATATGATCCTCTTTGATGCTGATAGTACTATATACATAATGCGGGATAAAAATAATGAACTTTTCGGCAACAAAAATTACAGATGAGCTTGATTCTAAGGGGAAAGGCCAGGAATTACCTCCACTTTCAAACAAGCAGGGGCAAGATAGATACAACGCCGATAAATTTCACTATAACGGAACCGATTCAAATTCTCGTTCAATAAAAGATTACGGTCCAATTCAGGAAAAAGATACATTGCCGGTAAATGTTCAGCTGTGTAGATCAAAAGTTAATCAGGCGGAGCTTATACTATTTACAACACAATTATCTGTGATGCTTGATAGCGGAGTAGTGCTTAGCGATGCTCTTGATGCTATTGCAGAGCAGTCTGAACATGGTACGTTTAAGATGGTAATTATGGATGTAGCCGAAACTGTCAAAAATGGAGATAATTTTTCGAGGGCGTTAGCTGAATACCCGAAGATTTTTAATAAAATGTTTATCAGTATGGTAAAAGCATCGGAAGCGTCAGGCAGAATGGCTGATATGCTTAATGTGCTTAGCGGTTATCTGAATTTCGAATCTGAAACACGCAAACGCATCAAAGGTGCACTTACATATCCATTTATCATGGCGTTAATGGCAGTAGCGGCCACTGGGACGTTAATGTTTTTTGTTTTGCCGAGATTTATGAGAATTTATGAATCCAAGGGGGCGTCGTTGCCGAAAATTACTCAGGTTGTCGTTGGTTTCAGTAGATTTATTGGCGATTTTCAATCGATGACAATATTTCTGACAGGACTGATATTGACGTCAGTGGGATTATATTACTTCTCAGGAACTTTAACCGGTCGAAGAGCTATTGATTTTATTAAAATTCGTACACCTGTTTTGGGCACAATGTTTGTTGATACCATAGTAACTCGAAGTATGCGTATTATGGCAACAATGCTTAACACGGGTGTGAACCTGTTGGATTCGATAGCAGTAATTCAGGGCTCATGTGACAATTATTATTTTAGACAGCTTTGGGTTGGTGTGAATGATAAAATACGGGATGGTTACCAGTTGTCAGAGTCCATTATGATTTCTCCGAGTAGTTATTTAATGGCGCCGGGAATTATTCAAATGCTCAAAGCAGGAGAAAAAAGCGGAAAACTTGGGGAAGTCTGTGATAAAATATCAGTCTTTTATGAGAAAAAACTTGAAGCTTCAATCAGGAACGTTATGGCACTGATAGAGCCGATAATGATAACAATATTAGGTTGTGTTATTGGAACTATTGCCATCGCATTGTTATTGCCGGTTTTCAGGATATCAAACGTAATTGCACATTAATGTCAAAAACACAGAATTTATAGCGATTGATTCGGTATAAGTTCTTTTTATTCATCTTGTAATTGATGATGAGTGCCGCATAAAGCCTTGCTGTTGCTGTATTTAACGTCATGTAAATGCTTGGAGGTGATATGTCTGTAGTTAATATCTTTTTAGATATGTTTCCCTAAAGGTGCAAATGAATTCTTCCGATAAAGTGAAAACCATGGGGTGGTTTATGATGTGTCGTTATACTGTGTTATAACAAATGCAAGCCTGTATTTTAAATCTGAGGATATTGGTTAAATATGAATGAGCAAGTAAGCCAAAAGATTAAGTCTTTTTCGGATGAAAAAAATAAATCTGTTTCAGATCTGAATCTCAAAGCATTGGTTGTTGAGGATTTTGAAACAATGCGAAATATTATCGCTAAGGTCCTCGACAGTCTTAATATCAAGATAACCGAAGCTCCCAATGGTATCGAGGCACTTAAAGTTCTTGATACTGAACCGGTAGATATTGTTTTGACCGATCTGGTTATGCCGGAGATGGATGGATTTGAGCTGTGTGAAGAAATTCGTCGCAGACCGAATATCCGCCATTTACCGGTTATTGTGATTTCCACACATCGTGATGCTAAATATGTTGTACAGGCGCTTCGATGCGGAGCTGACGACTATTTAACGAAACCATTTACCGCTGCTTTTGCTGAGCGGATTATAGAAAGGGTTTTGAGCAATGTCTGATACTAATACTGCTGCAATAGAACAGAGCCCCAAGAGTTCCGCAGGACACACTACCACGAATCAGGAAAGTATGATAGTACGTTTGAGCAGCTTGGACAATATGCTGGAACTGGCGGGTGAAGTTATTATTGTTAGCTCAAATCTCAATGCGATGAGCCGTGAAATACAGGAAGGGGCAAAGGTTTCACGAGTCCTGTCGGACAATGTCAAGGATCTGGCAATCACTTCTTCACGGATTTCTTCTGATTTACATAACCTGGTTACTGATGTCCGCACAGTTGGGATGGGGGACTTATTCACGCGTTTCCGTCGGATTGCACGCGATACCTCACGCCGTTTGGGTAAAGTGATTCGATTTGAACTGGAAGGTGTGGATATATGTATTGATAAAAGAACTTCGGAGAAGATATATGACCCAATTGCTCATCAGATACGCAACGCTATGGCGCACGGTATCGAAGACAAAGAAACCCGTGTCAAGTTGGGAAAAGATCCTGTCGGAACTGTTACGGTTAGAGTCTGCAACACGGAAAATAACACAATTATTGATGTAATAGATGATGGGGGTGGTATAAATAAAGAAAATGTACGGCGTAAAGCGTTGAAGATGGAGTTGGCTGATGAAAAAACGCTTGAAGGCCTAGCTGACGAAGCTCTATTTGAATATTTGTATGTACCCGGTTTTTCAACCGCTGAACAGACCTCAGCTACTTCAGGACGAGGGGTGGGATTAGATGTTGTGCGGGACGTTATGAATGAAATTAATGGCGAAACTCGCATCAAAAGCGAAGAAGGTAAAGGGACGACGTTTTCTTTCATTCTGCCGAAAATAACAGCGGTAAATATTTCTGATGCTTTGCTTATACGAGCTGAAAAAATGACTTTTGCCTTTCCTATATCATCTGTTGTGGCCTCGCAGGCCATCTCCGTTAATGAGGTGACTACCATCAGAGGGACAAACCGCACTATTAAATATCTTGATAAGATTTTACCGTTATTTGATTTGCTGGAAATATTTGGCGAGCCGCCCGTTAAAATTCAGGACAACCAGATGCGGGCTATTATAGTTGAGTATAAAAATAAACGGGCAGCTTTTATTGTTTCGGATTTCATGAATCCGCAAAAAATTGTAATCTCAGAATTTGACAGCGAAATGAAGGTTCCCGGCCTTATCGGAACTGCCATACTCACCGGCAGACAAATGGGTTTGGTAATTGATTTGCCGGGATTATTTGAGCAAACATTTGGTAATGCTAAGGAAATGGATGTTAGCAAATCCATCCGCCTTGATAACTGCTTAAAAAACAACTTGATAAAGGGCAACGAAAATAGGCTGCAAACACTTTCGCCCGAAACAGAAACTGTGATACCGGCTGCTGCCGATGAAGATGAATCTGTTTACGAGAGACTCGATATCGATCAACCTGATTCACAATTCCTCAAGGAAGTGGAAGTAATGCTTGCTCGACTCAACCAGGAACTGTTTACGTTAGAAGAAAAACATGATACTGAAACCGCTGATTCAATCTTTCGTCTTGTACATTCAATAAAGGGAAATTTAACAATGTGCGGTGCAGAGGAACCAGCTTCCATCACTCACCAGGTTGAAACGATTCTTGAACGTGCAAAATGTGAAGCACTGGAGTTGAATGATGAAGTCTTTGACGTTTTGTTCGATGGCTCAGCATATCTTGAACAAGTCTTACAGTCACTCCTGACAAACCAGAAGCCTCTTGTCCCCTCGGATAAGCTTCTTGCGGGGATGGAAAAATTCCGTCAGGAGGAAAAGAAAGCTGACCAGGATGCACCTTTAGCTACTCTCGATAATGCTCAGGCAGTTTTGGACCCGACTGGTGAATTTTATCTTTCCTCGCGTCGTCGTGATGGAGCGGTTTTATACCGGTGTCGTATTGAATTTAATCCCGGCGACCAGCCGCATTTCCTGGTTGCATATCTGATTCTTCGCCGTCTTCAGCGGGTAGCTGACGTTATTGGTACTTTTCCAGCCATGACAGACATCGAAGCTGGATTATGCAAGGGAGGTATTGTGGTACTTTTGGCTCCACGTGATCCCAAGCCTGATTTGCTCGATACCCTCGAAAAAAACTTAAAAAGGTATTACGGAGTGGAGCGTTTTGAGGCTGCCGCTTATGCATAATACTTCGGGGAAATATATTATGGTAAAAAAAGCATTGTTCTTAAAAGATGAAGGCAATACATGTGTATTAGAGCCTTTGATAAAACGCTGTCGTCAAGAACAATATGAGGTTGAGGAATGTAATCAACCTGCAGACCATGAGACACTCAAGAGCTTGTTGCCTTCGACACCGGCAGTTCTGTTCGTTCCTGCGATTGAGGAGGATTGTTGGGGGGTCAAGTTGGCTCAGGATGCTCTTAACGAGAAGTTGCCTCGGGTTATTGTGCTTTATGCACCTTCTATGCCTTCCAGAGAATTCCTTTGCCTTGCGTTTAAGGAAGGCGTTGACGATATAATTTCTCTTGATGCCGACATAGAAACACTCAACTCCAAACTTAAACGTGCTGACCATATACTTCAGGCAAGATTAGATTTGGTGGATGCTGGCGGGAAATGGCAGCGAGAAGTGAAATCGCTTCATCTTCGTTGTGAACAATTGGAATGCAAAAATGCCAAGTGGGAAGAGAGGTTGCTTGCTCTGTCTTCAACAGCAACAAGGATGGCTACAGGCCAACTAATCCTTTCAGAAAGTGCTCCTTTAATCCTTATTGTGGCTTCAAGCAATTCTCAGGCTTCCAGTGCAGTCGAACTATCTCGTCGTCTTGGTTTCAATACACTTCTGGCACATACAGGCAAGGATGGTTTGGAACAAATTAGCAAGAATCCGCCACAAGTTATCCTCACTGATGGTACTCTACCGGATATGAACGCAATTTCTTTTGCTCCGGCCGCCCGCAAGGCACTTGGCGATAAACCAGTAGTTATAGTTGCATGGTCGAGCAGTCCTGAAACTGAAGACGCTCTACTGGCTCCAGATTCCGGTATAGACGATTTTGTTCTCAAATCGACTACCAGCGAAGGTACAGGGCTTTTAGCTGCTGCACTGCTCGGTGGGCTTCGTTGAAAGTCAACTCGTAACATACGACGAAACGCATTGAGTGTAACCAAAGACATCTTGTGATATATATACCGTCTGAATAAATCTCTACTTATCACCGCCTCAATCAAGAACAGCCCGGATATTACCGCAAAAGTTGTATAAATTGTTTAGATATGGAAAAATCGGCAAATTTGCATTAAAATATCTTATAAGTCGGCAGTACCTGTTTTATATAAGAAGCTAAATTCTCAGTTGAGTTTGAGCGATGAATATTATAATCAGATATGTATTCTATCTATGGATAAGCATCGCGATAAATCTTGCTTTTGGCAATGAACTCGTCGCAGAAACTCATGTTTATTGCGGTACCTGTGATGCGTCTGCCGCGGTGGCCATAAGTCAGGATATGTTCATCGTTGCTGACGATGAGAACAATGTCTTAAGAGTTTACAAAACCACTCAAGGCGGATTGCCTCTTTTTTCATATGATATGACAGAGTTTCTTGATATTGAGCCGAAATATCCAGAGGCTGATATTGAGGGTGCGACAAGGATTGGTCAGCGAATCTATTGGATTAGTTCGCATGGAAGAAATAAAGATGGGAAGGTAAGGCCTAACAGGTATCGTTTTTTCGCCACCACTGTAAAAACTAAGAACGCTAATGTCACTATTGAACCTGTAGGCAAACCATGCAAAACACTCATTCACGATCTTGTAAAGTCTGAGAATATGCGTTATTTGAGATTGGATAGAGCAACTCAATTCGATGCAGATGAGCTTCCAAAAAAAGAACGCTGTAAACTTGCACCTAAAGAAGAAGGCCTTAATATTGAGGGGCTTTGTGCATCTGCTGATGGTAAAACAATCTACATCGGATTCAGAAATCCAAGCTACATCGATAGAATAAAACAACAGACAAAAGCGATTATTGTCCCATTAATAAATCCTGATGCTGTGCTAGAAAAGAACCGTAAACCTATTTTTGGCGAGCCTATATTATTGGATCTGGCTTCTCTGGGAATAAGGTCTATGGAATATTCAAATTTCCATAAGGCGTATTTTATTATTGCAGGCACTTTTGACGATAGCTCAAAGTATACGATATATCGATGGTCAGGGAAAAAAGATGGGCCTCCGGTATTAGTCAAAAAATTAAAACAAACTGATTTTAGCTCTGAGGCAATGATTACATTTCAAAAATCTGATAAGTTTTTTGTACTTAGTGATGATGGAAGTCTGCTTATCAAGGTTGATGGAGCATGGGAATGTGTGGAAGGGGAATTCCGTAAAGGCGGAACTTGCCAAAATAAATACCTTATCGATTCTACGAAAAAAACTTTTAGAGGAATTTGGCTGACCCCCTAAGACAAAAGGTATCTAAGAATATCTGACAAACTTACATAAGAAAACATAAATCATACTGGAAAAGAAGAAAAAATAGATAGAAAATTCATTACTATTTATTTAAAAAATAGTTATAATATTCAGCTAATTCATATTTAGTCGTTAATATTTTTGGTTAGGAGTAGTTATGTCAGGTCATTCGCACTGGGCAGGAATAAAGCATAAAAAGGCTGCGATCGATGCAAAACGCGGCAAAGCATGGAGCAAAATCGCTCGGATGATAATAGTCGCGGCTAAAAATGGAGGTGGCG
>JAVVFI010000300.1:0-7015 GCA_032250555.1 Sedimentisphaerales bacterium | reverse complement strand
ATTGATCAGATATTGACCCAGGATGCGACCGGAACCATGGTGTACCTGGAATTTGAATCAATGGGAATCCCTGTGGTCAAGTCGAAAGTTGCGGTCAGCTACGTTGATCACAATATCATTCAAACGGACTCACGCAATGCCGATGATCATCGGTTCCTGCAATCATGCGCTGCTAAATTCGGC
This sequence comes from Sedimentisphaerales bacterium, assembly GCA_032250555.1. Classification (GTDB taxonomy): domain Bacteria; phylum Planctomycetota; class Phycisphaerae; order Sedimentisphaerales; family Anaerobacaceae; genus NIOZ-UU13. The sequence goes on along the minus strand of JAVVFI010000300.1, from coordinate 6,832 downwards.
GTTGTCTTTTCACCACCCGGTAACGGCGTGTCCCATCATGTACATCGACAGCGGTTCGGTATTCCGGGGCAAACCCTATTGGGTTCCGACAGTCACACGACCACGGGCGGCTGTCTTGGTATGCTTGCTATGGGTGCTGGCGGCGTTGAGGTTGCCATGGCTATGGCGGGTCATCCGTACTTTATCGAGACGCCAAAGGTCTGGGGGATTTACGTTGAAGGCCGATTCCAGCCTTATGTGTCCGGCAAGGATCTTATCCTCGAATTGCTGCGCCGGTACTCCTGCAACGGCGGCACCGGCAAAATAATGGAATTCTACGGACCTGGTGTTTCCAATATGGATATGAGCGCACGGGCTACTATTGCAAATATGTCCGTTGATATGGGATTTACGGCTGCGATATTTCCCTCCGACGAAGAAACAAGGCTTTTCCTGACGCAGAATGACAGAGAGCACGACTGGCAAGAGCTGAAGACAGGCCCTAATCCCCAGTGGAGTGAACATACCGAGATCGATTTGGGCGAGATTGAGCCTATGGTTGCCTGCCCATCAAATCCAGACAACGTAAAGAAGGCCTCTGAACTGTCGGAAATCAACGTTCATCAGGTCATCATCGGTTCATCCTGTAACGGCAGCTACCGTGATTTCATGATTGCCGCCAAAATAATGGAAGGCAAAATCAGAAATCCAAACGTCAGTTTCGAAATCAACACAGGAAGCAGACAAACGCTCGACAACGTTCTGGCAGCAGGAGGTGTTACTGCTCTGGTAGAAGCCGGGGCGAGAATACATGAGTCCGGCTGCCTCGGGTGCATCGGTATGGGTCAGGCGCCGGCCACGGGTACCGTGTCCCTGCGTACCTTTCCTCGGAACTTCAAAGGTCGCAGCGGAACCAAAGACGACCAGGTCTATCTTTGTTCTCCGGAAACGGCCGCCGCGTCCGCCCTCACGGGCAGGATAACCGATCCTCGTACACTCGGTGACATGCCGGAGATACTGTATCCCAAAATATTTAAGTTTAAAAGTGACTGGTTCATCCAGCCGGCGGCAGACCCGGCAGCGGTGGAAATTGTTCGAGGCCCAAACATTCAACCGTTGCCTGACTTCGTACCGCTCGCCGATTCACTGGAAGAAACTGTCCTTATAAAAGTCGGCGACAACATAAGTACCGATATCATAATGCCGGCCGGAAACAGAGTATTGCCATACCGCAGTAACATCCCGGCGATTAGTGAGTTTGTATTCGAAATAATTGATTCCGAATTCCCGGCGCGAGCTAAAGAACATGGGGGGGGGATTGTGATCGGTGGAGAAAATTATGGCCAGGGCTCTTCTCGTGAGCATGCGGCACTAGCGCCTCGATACCTTGGAGTCTGCGCAAAGATTGTCAAGAGCTTTGCGCGGATTCATAAAGCGAATCTGGTTAACTTTGGGATTCTGCCTCTGGTTTTCGCTGATCCGGCCGATTATGAATTAATCGAGCAGGGTAACAATATATCCATTCCCAACATCAAGAGGGCCGTAACTGATGGTGCCTCGAAAATTCAGATTTTAGTCGAAGGTCGAAAAGTGATAACCCGGCTCGATGTCTCGGTCCGTCAACGACGTATTCTCCTGGCGGGCGGAATTCTCAATTTAGCAAAACAAAATACCTGATCGCTTCGTAGGAAAAAATACTATGAGTAGCTCAGTAAAGCATGAATTTGATGCTGTGATTGTGGGTTCAGGAGGAGCCGGTCTTTATACGGCGCTTGAAGCAAGTCGAGTGCCGGGCGCAAATCGGACAGCTGTAATCTCGAAACTGCTGCCTATCCGTAGTCATACCGGTGCGGCACAGGGAGGAATCGGCGCAGCACTCGGCAACATCGAAGAAGACAAACCCCAATGGCATGCGTTCGATACGGTCAAAGGCGGTGACTACCTAACTGATCAGCAGGCCGCCTCAATTCTAGCCGAAGACGCTGTTCAGGCCGTGTACGATCTTGAAAACCGCGGCTTGCCTTTTAGTCGGACTCCGGAAGGAAAGATTGACCAGCGCCGGTTCGGTGGTCACACCAGGAATTTCGGCGAAGCGCCCGTCAGACGCGCATGTTACGCCGCTGATCGCACCGGTCACATGATCCTCCAGACACTGTATCAGCAGTGCATCAAGAACAACGTCTCGTTCTTTGATGAGTTTCACCTCGTGGACGTGTTGATTGAGGGACGTAAATGCACAGGCGTTGTTGCGCTGGAACTGGCAACAGGCGCGATACACGTTTTTCATGCCAAGGCCGTATTAATCGCAACCGGTGGTTTCGGTCGAATGTTTCGCACTACATCCAACGCCTACGCAAATACCGGCGACGGCCCTGCGGTCCTCGCTCGCCGGGGTGTTCCACTCGAAGACATGGAGTTCTTCCAGTTTCATCCCACAGGCATTAGGGGCATGGGAATACTCATCACCGAAGGAGTCAGGGGTGAAGGTGGAATTCTACGCAACGGTAAAGGTCAGCGCTTCATGGAACAATATGCTCCGACACTGCTGGATCTTGCTCCTCGTGACATGATTGCCCGCGCAATTGCAACAGAGATTCGGTCGGGCCGCGGTGTGCTGAGTGATCCGTCACAGGATGACTATGTACACCTTGACGCAACCCATCTGGGTAGAGATGTACTGAATAAAAAGTTGCCGGACATCTGTGATTTCTGCCGTACGTATCTCAGCCTTGATCCGGTTGACAAGCCTATTCCCGTTCAGCCGACCGCACATTATGCCATGGGTGGTATTCCAACAGATCTAAACGGTCGGGTAATCGCCGATGCCAAAGGTGGTGTTTATGAAGGTTTGTTTGCGGCGGGCGAATGCGCCTGTGTGTCGGTCCATGGCGCCAACCGTTTGGGAACGAATAGTCTCGTGGATCTCATCGTGTATGGCAGGCGTGCCGGCCGGTATATGTCTGAGTTCGTTAATCAGGTGGATATCGGCGTTTTACCTGCTGATGCCGAGGATGGGGCCAGAGAGATTCTGGATAGATTAAGCAGTCAATGCGGTGATGAAAAGGCTGAAAAAATCAGAACTTCAATGAAAAACATCATGATGGACGTTGTGGGAATATACCGCAGTGGCGATGAGATGGCAAAAGCTGTGCAACAGCTTCAGGCTTTGCGACAGGCAACGGGGCAGATCCGTGTGGGCGATACCGGGAAAGCCTACAATACCGATCTATTGGAACTGCTGGAGCTTCAAAATCTATTGGATCTGTCACTTGTCACAGCAGCCTGTGCAAACAACCGTAAGGAAAGTCGGGGAGCACATGCTCGGGAGGACTTCTCGGACCGAGATGACGAAACTTATTTAAAACACACGCTCGCTTGGCTTGAAGATGGGAATATTCGTTTAGACTATAAACCGGTGGATCTGTCAATCTGGGAACCCAAACCACGGAAGTATTAGTTGGAGCTTCTCCTACGAATAATGAAATAGACTGAAAGACATGATGATACTATCAATATAGAAATAGCTTACTTGGAGAGATAGTGGGAGTTAAAAGATGAAAATCATCTTTAGAATAAAACGCTACAACGCCGAGACTGATAATGCCCCGAGGTACCAGGATTTCGAGGTTGCCGTTGAACCAACTGACCGGATTCTGGATGCTCTTATGTTCATCAAACGCAATCTCGACGGCACGCTATGCTTTCGCAAGAGTTGTGCCCACGGAGTGTGCGGCTCAGATGCAATGACCATTAATGGCGTTGAGAGGCTCGCCTGTAAAACACTAATCCGTGATGTAGCAGACCAGGAGAATGCAGTGGTTACCATCGAACCCCTCAAGTCGCTGCCCGTACAGCGTGATCTCATGGTTGATTACACACGCTTCTTTGATGCCTACAGGATTGTGAAACCTTTTCTGATTCCGGCGCAAAAAACGAAGCATGGAGAAACCATCCAAACGCCGTCCGAGCGGAGCAAGTTTGACGATGCAACCAAATGTATCCTCTGCGCATCCTGTCATTCCTCGTGTCCGGTGGTGGAAAACGACTCTGACTTCATCGGGCCTGCGGCGGTTTTGCAGGCAGCTCGATTTGTATTTGACAGCCGGGATGAAGGGATAGGTCCCCGAATTGATGTATTGGATGATTCTCACGGTGTCTGGCCATGCGAAAACCATTTCAAATGCACACGCGTGTGCCCGCGGGGCATCAAGGTCACAAAAAATATCAACATGATAAAACGCACAATCAAATCATTTAAGGAGCAAAGCGATCAAGATATATGAGTACCAGGGGCGTGAGCTGCTCCAGCAGTATGGCATTGCGGTTCCAGAAGGAGAGCTGGCAAGTACCCCGGAACAAGCCGCTCAAGCCGCGGCTGCATGGGGCGGCAAAGCCATGATTAAGGGCCAGGTGCTGACTGGCGGTCGGGGCAAAGCCGGTGCTGTCCGAGCAGTATCTTCAAAAAAAGAAGCTGAATCGGTGGCGCGTGATATACTGGCGATATCCGTTAAAGATTTTCCCGTTAAGCAGTTGCTCATCACGGAGATGTTGGAAATCCAGGCCGAATACTATGCGGCCATTACAGTTGACCGGGAGGCTAAGTCGGTAGTTTTGATAATCAGTGCTGCCGGAGGCATGGATATAGAGGAAGTTGCTCTTCAAGAAAGCGAGAAGATTCGTCGCTTTGAAATACCTTATGTTCAAGAATCAGATTTCCCGGAAACCTTGAAGCAATGGCTATCGATTTCATTTCCGGATCAGGCCTTATGTACTCAGGCTGTCCAAATCGTACAAAGTATGTATCGACTTTTCCGCGATAAAGATTGTTCTCTGGTAGAGATAAATCCGCTCGCGCACACAGCGCAGAGCCGCTTGGTCGCCGCGGATGCAAAAATTGTTTTTGACGACAATGGTATTGAGAAACATCCCGATATTGGCCGGCTCAGTAATCCGGAGGAGTACACTGCCGATGAGCTGGAAGCCAGAGCCGCCGGCCTGAGCTTTGTCAGCCTGTCCGGCGAGATCGGCTGTATGGTTAACGGCGCAGGCTTGGCAATGGCAACAATGGACGGCATCAAGCTGGCTGGCAGTAGTCCGGCCAACTTCCTGGATGTCGGGGGAAGTTCGAATCCGCAAAAAGTCCTCGATGCAATGCGCATCCTTCTGAGAAACAAACAATTAAAAGTCATCCTTATCAATATATTCGGAGGAATCACACGCTGTGATGATATTGCCCAGGGCATTCTTTGGGCCCGTAACAAGCTCGGCATCACCGTGCCTATTATCATAAGACTCATCGGTACCAACGAGGAAAAAGGTCGCAACATGCTAAACGAGGCGGGCCTGATTGTCACCCGTTACATGACCGATGCCATCCACGAAGCTGTCAATTGCACACGGAAAGGACCAAAGTCGTGAGCATTCTGATCGATAAAAAGACCAAGATCATCGTCCAGGGAATCACCGGACGAGATGGTTCATTTCATGCCGAAGCCATGCTGAAGTATGGAACGCAGGTGGTCGGAGGTGTCACGCCTGGTAAAGGCGGCCGCCAGGTAGGTACACTCCCAGTATTCAATACGGTCAAGGAGGCCGTGTCAGAGACTGGGGCACAATGCTCAGTCATATTCGTTCCAGCCAAATTTGCACCGAATGCAATCCGCGAGGCGGCGGACGGTGGAATATCACTTATTGTCTGCATCACCGAAGGTATTCCCGTATTGGAGATGGTCGATCTATATCATGAGCTGAAACAAAGGAAGGTTCATCTGATCGGCCCGAACTGTCCTGGAATCATCTCCCCGGGAAAGAGCAAGATTGGTATTATGCCGGGCTATATTCATAAACCCGGCGCAATCGGCGTTATCTCAAGGAGTGGAACTCTTACTTATGAAGTCGTATTTGCACTCAGCGAAAAGAACCTTGGCCAGTCAACCTGTGTCGGCATTGGAGGCGATCCTATAGTTGGCACAGGATACATTGATCTGCTGAAGATGTTCGAGAATGACGAAGAGACCGAAGCAATTGTACTGATAGGAGAGATAGGCGGTGTTGAAGAGGAGAAAGCCGCATTATTTATCAAAAAGTCCGTACACAAAAAGGTGGTCGCATTTATCTCTGGAAGTACGGCCCCGGCGGGAAAACGGATGGGACATGCCGGCGCGATTATATCCGGAGGAAAAGGAGGAGCCGAGGCGAAAGTCAAGGCCTTGCGGAAAGCGGGTGTTATTGTCGTGGACAGGCCCGACCATATACCGGATGCGCTATTAAATGCGCGGCGCTGAACACCAATAGCCGCTCAAACGTATAACTGGAACAGTAAAAGATTCTAAGAGAATAGGTGAAGATCGAAGTTAAATTTTGTCGCGATTGATTACGCCAAATCAGAGTAGTGCTGAGTGTGAGCCAGGGATATTTCGATTGACAAGCACCGAAGACAGTGATAAATTTTTTTTTTAGTAATGGAAAATTTTCATTCGTGGATTTCCAGCGGCAATGCAGGTATGACAGAATTTCATGTTTATTATGGATAACGTGTCCTACATTGAAAATCTATGCCGTGACTGGGAGAAAAATCCATCCTCAGTTGGTGTGGAATGGGATGCCTACTTTAGAGACGCCAAAAGAACAAAAACCGTATTACCCAAAACAGAAACCAAAACCGGGGCATCCGACATGGCCTATCTGCAGAGCCGTGTTGACAGTCTGCTTTGGGCCTACCGGGACATCGGGTACCTGGGGCAGGGAGGGATTGCCCGGGTCTACCGTGCCGAACGCATCGCCGACGGGGTGACGGTAGCGGTGAAGATCCCCCTCGTCCCCGACGAGGAGACCGGGACACATTTTATGCGGG
>JAVVFI010000002.1:0-38210 GCA_032250555.1 Sedimentisphaerales bacterium | reverse complement strand
GGCCAGAAGGAATTGCATCATTAAATAAAAAACCATCTGTTGTATTGAAACGAAAAGATCAGGATTTCACAATTGGCAAGAAAATACATTATCAGTTTTCGTCATCGTCTAAATTTGAGAATGACAAGACAACAACTGGAGAACTTTATTTATCTGTCTTTGCTGCTGAAATAAAAATAAATTACGATAAAACTATGTTCCAAGAATGTGCTGGCACAGCAAGTAGATTAAAGCAGGGCTGTCCTATTGCAAAGTATTATGCACTTGTTGAATATTTAGATATGCTGCCAGAAGATTGTAGGCTTACTGAAATTGATAATGTCTTTTTATTAAGAAAGGTTAAAAGGCTACCTGTTAACAAACGCCCAATATTAGCAGAAGTTGAAAAACAGCACAAAAATTTCCCAATTGCCAAAGATGTCATGTGGAACTTTGTTCAGGAAATGCAAAGTTTCGTAAATGCAATTTGGTATGATCCAAAAGAAGCTTTAAAAAGAGGTTCATTCGTAAGTTAGTAAGGGCTTTGAGGTTTTGTGGTAATCGTTTAACTGCAATCCAAGCTTGCGAGGATCATCAAGAACACTTTTTATCTCTAATGCATGGAATTAATCTGAAAGAATGAGCAAATCAGCACTTCTTCTGTTCTCTGAAAAAAGAGATTCTGCACCAATTGCGTTTAGTATCGAGAAGGGATATTTTCTCTATGCTGTCTATATCAATTTTGTAACTCTCAAGGCGGTGGTCGTCAGGGGCTTTCCAACATCTAACATTGATAATTGTGTACTTTTTAAACTTCTGTGAGCTGTCAAGATATCTAAAAGGTATGGGATATAACCGAATCCATTGTGATGTGTCCAGATCAATACCTGCGCAACAGACTGTTTCGCCATATTTCTTGCTGGGGTTTGGGTAAGCTTTAACGGTAATTAGAATCCGTTTTGTTACCGGTGTGACCATGTTCCGCCGCTAATTAACCTAAATGTGTTTTACTTTAAGGCCATTGCCATCTCTTTTTATGATTTTCTTAGCTACTATTTTGCGATGGCATTGTTCTGCAAAGTGTTCAAAGCACATGAGACAGCATGTACTATTAGTAACGTAATTGTACGCAAGCTCGATAGCATCTTTTTTGTCGGTGAGATAGGTGTCCATCGTTTTGAAAAAAGTTTGGTAATCACGAGTTGATTTAAGCTTTTCACGAACATCCTTTGGACTTCCGAGTGCACCAAGATGAACGTACTGAATATCTGCATCCTTGAGTCGGTTAGCCAGTTTATTTTTGGAAAAGCCAGGCTTTCTGGATAATGGAAGAGCTCTTACATCGAGGACACAATTGATATTTTTAGCCAGTAAATTGGAAATGAAGGTGTCAATGTTAATTCCTTCGTATCCCGCTGTAAACAAATCCCGTCCCATTCTTCTAAGCCTTAAAAGAATAAATAATATTTGAGTATATCACATTTTTCGACAATTTTGTCGAGAATCTCCATATTTTATTTTTTTGGAGTGGGAAATTTAGAATTAGGAAAGAAGAGTTGTGAACCTTCCACCTCCCAACAAGTTTGAAGGTGCCACTCTTTTGAATGATTATGGATTATTTATCATCGCACGTAAACAAGTCACAGGTTTAAGTCTTGGTGTTCTGAGCTTCTTCAGGCTCTTTAGATTTGGGAGATCTGGTCAAGATAAGCTGCACAACGGTTCCGATGCCTGCCATTGAAAAATATGTCACTGTTAGTGCGAGACGGTGTTCCTGAAATACATTGCACAACTGAAGGCCAGCCGTCATGAGGAGACTCTCGATTCCCACGAGAACCAGAAGTGCCCCGACGCCGCTGCAACAGAGGGCAATTACGAATCGCTTGATAAACCAGATCAGAAGCAAGCCTCCGATTCCTCCAAGAACTATGGACAGCAGAAGCTTCCATTTATGCGGATTCATAGCGCCCAATGTGTCCTTCAGGAGTATTTTCAGCTTCTCGAAGAAACCATCATCCTCATCTGAAATCTGATTGACATAGGATAATCTCGTTTTTGAGTCCATTTGGCTGAACGAGCTAACCAGAGCAGGATTTGGCCGGGCATCCTGCTGCTGAGCGGGACTTGCTAAAATCATACTCGAATATGTGGTTCCCGCGGCCAAGGCAAAAACAATTATGGCAAGTACTATGATGATGATATTTTTGAAAATCACTGCGGCAACACAGAAGACAGCAGCCCCTATACCCATGCTCAACAGCGTGTTCTGGTCAAGCCACTGGGAAACCAGCAAGCCGCAAAACGATCCTACAACAGATCCGAGGATTCCAATCACTATTGAACTGAAGTACGTGCCTGCCAGCCAGAGCAGCAAACCGACAACGGTCGTTATTGCTCCAATGCCAAGCAGCGTAAGCGGCTGAGCTCCCATACAGAGCGTCTCAATCCTGATCAGTAATTCGTACACTACATACTCCAGAATCAATGGATATTTACGGAGTGATTGTACAAGATTAAAGGACAACTCAGCAATTGAAATTACAGCTTTATTTCTATCTGTCCGGAAAATGCAAAAAGTCATGGTTTTTGATGCTAAAAAGCTGTTTAACAGCTTTAGCCTGTGGAATAGTACGTCAAAGAACTTTTTTTCTCATAAAATTTCTCGACTGGAATAATCAAACATGTAGAATTGTAATGGTATGGATTAGTCTTGAGATCGGACACAGCGAGAAGGATAACCAAATTCTACAAATTATTGGTTTGCTAAAAAAATGTAGCTGCAGTGCTGATGAGCACTGCATGAGAGGTGATAACAGAATATTTTTGAAAGGCCGGAAAAATGAAGATTGTGAGAAATGCCGTTATCTGCTGTCTGGTTGCACTTTGTCTATTTGCTATTTTGGGGTGCGGCAAGAAAGCTGATGAGAACAAACCTATCAGCGAGGTAAAGGCCGAAGCCGAAAAAATGGACGCGGATGGATTAAGAGCAATGGCTATGGCCTACAAGGAGGCAATCGCAGCTAAGAGTGGTGATCTTGAGAAACTGACTGCTAAACTCAAGGACATCCCTGTGACCGAGATGCTGGGCGCAGAGGCAAAAAGTCTGAAAGCAGATGTGGAGAATCTGGAAAAGTCCGTATCTGCGCTCAAAGAGCGATTTGAGGTCTATTACCAGAAGTTGAAGGACACGGGTGGGGATATATCCGGCCTTCAATTATAAACCGGTATCAGCAAACATTTGATAACGTTGTTTGAGTCACTAACTGGTACACTTGTATTGTCCTGTTTGCTGGTCTTTATCCATGCTTAACATAAAGCTTATGTCAAGCAATTGAGTAAGCTACGAAATGGTCCCACAACAAAACCAAGGATTCAAATAACCTACCGAACTGAAGTTCGTGTCTGACAACTAAAGCGACAAACCGAAAAGTTATTATCACCAATAACGCCAGTAACAAAATCCAAATAATATCTGAAGCAAGACAATAGCCAGAAATATAATTCTGAATCTCAGCTTTTTCGTTTTGTGCCTGAAAAATATTTGCCCCAGGAAAGCACCAGGAGAGCCTCCCAATAATGCCAACATATGTAAGATTAGTTCCGGAACTCGAGATCTATTCCTCCGGGATTGCCGCTTGTCATATCCATAGAATATGAATGTAATAACATTCGTTCCTATTAAGTAAGAGACAACAGGGCTGACCTGCAACCAATATAATGATCCAGATACAATGGCTATCAGGACTATGACGATTACAAAGAAGAAATTTACAGGGTCATGCTTTGGCATTTATCGAACCTGTTCATTAAAAAATCTTTTGTAACAAATTTCAAGAATTCATGCTTAGCGGCTACCAAGCAGTTTCTTTCATCTTATTAGACACGCTGTGACAGCACGGCTTATCATAATACTCCGAACGTGACAAATCTTCAATACTCATACACAGTTATCTAACCTGGCCGAAGGAGCCATAAAAATATTGTATCGGATATATGGCAATGCTATCCTATTGGAAATTAAGTACAAAATAGCCGCCTGATGCTTAGTTCAATTGTTTTGACAAGGTTAAAAAATATGCAAGTGTTCCCGGATTACATCAAGTTTCAGAAGCAATGGCGAACATATCAAGCAAGGGTCTTGTCTGAATTACAAGGGCACCTTGATGACAATCATTTACACATTATTGCTGCTCCAGGCTCCGGTAAAACAGTATTAGGAATTGAAGCGGTTCGAAGGCTAAACAGAGCTACGCTGATTTTTGCCCCTACCCTGGCTATAAGGGACCAATGGATCGAACGTTTAATCACGCTTTTCCGTGATGAGCAATCTCCAAAACCTGATTGGATCTCGAAAGATATCCGCAATCCCAAATTTCTTACAATATCTACATACCAGGGACTGCATAGTGCTTTTACCGGAAAGGCAGAGAAGGAGACAGATGAAGAAGATGATGAAGCGAACAATATAAAAAATCACGATTACGAACCAGCTCTGAACCGAGGTACCAACCGTAACAACATTTTGAAGATGTTGAAGGAAAAGCAGATAGGTGTTATTGTTCTTGACGAGGCTCACCATCTCAGAAACGAGTGGTGGCAGTGTCTGACTGATATAAAGAGACACTTAGATAATCCGACAATAGTCGCTCTAACAGCCACACCACCTCTTGATGTATCTCCGTATGAGTGGGAGCGATATATTGGTCTGTGCGGACCAGTTGATTCGGAGATAAGCGTTCCTGAGCTTGTTATGGAAAGGAATCTATGCCCGCATCAGGATTATGTTTATATCTCCACTCCTTTGAAAAATGAACAAAAGAAAATAGAAGAGTTTCGAAACCAAATAGACAGTTTTGTTGATGAACTGCAGACAGATCAAAATTTTACCCTGATGCTGGAAAAACATCCATGCATCAATAATCCTAAATCGCATATTGAAGAAATTTTGTCGGATCCGGGCTTCTACTCGAGTATGGCTTTTTTTGTGAATCAGGTTAGAGGACGACCGCCCAAGAAGGTGCTGCGCATTATCGGCTTTCTTCCGAGTAAATGCCCAAAATCAGACTTAGAGTGGCTGGAAGTTTTGCTCACAGGGTGTCTATATACACACAAAGATAGTTTCGTTGGATGTAATGAGCTTTTCGAAGAAATCTCTCGACGTCTTAAAAGAATTGGGGCAATCGAGAGGAGAAAAGTAAACCTTAAAAGCAACGACCGAATCACAAAGCTTCTTATTTCAAGTATTTCAAAATTAAAGAGTATTGAAGAGATTGTTAAACTTGAGAGTGAGTCCCTCCGTGAAGATATGAGAATGGTCGTGTTAACTGACTATATTCGCAAAGCTTCTTTCCCGAAAAAGAAGGAAGAGCCTGAATCATTAAACCGAATAGGGGTCGTACCGATTTTTGAGACAATACGGAGATGTTCGATAGACGGCATAGAACCCGGCATCCTCAGCGGCAGTTTAGTCGTGATACCTTCACAATCCAGGGATTTGTTAGAAGAGGTTGCGGCCGGCATGGGCATAGGACCAAATATGCTCAGGTACACTCCATTGGCTCACGATGAAAAATATTGTTCTTTAAATATCATCGGGACAGATAAGCAGAAAATTGTGAGATTGATTACCCGTTTATTTAGTAAAGGCGGAATTAAGGTCCTGGTTGGGACCAAGTCTTTGCTGGGAGAAGGCTGGGATGCTCCAGCAATTAATTCTTTAATTCTGGCAAGTTTCGTTGGTTCATATATGCTCTCTAATCAAATGAGGGGCCGGGCAATTCGAATCCAAGAAGGCAATCCTGAGAAGACAGCCAACATCTGGCATTTAGTATGTATTGAACAAGGCCAGAAAGAATTAAGCGAAGATATGGAAATGCTTTCAAGGCGTTTTAAGTCTTTTGTTGGTGTATCTTTCAAAGAGAATGTGATTGAGAATGGTATAGGCCGTCTTGATTTAGGCCAACCGCCTTATAGCAAAAAGAGAATTAAGAGTATCTGTTCTGCTATGGTAAAAAAGGCCCAAGACAGAAATCGGCTCTGTACTGAATGGGACCAAGCTCTCAAGGACGGCAAATCAGGACAGTTATCCGGAGAAATCACAGCTTCGTACTTTACATTGCCAAGAGGCTTTGTGTTTGCCAATACGATACTCGCAGTTTTTTGGCAGGGGCTTTTCTGGGGAGCATTCAGTTTCTCTCAGCTAATGAGGATGTCAAGCAGTTCATCAGGTAAAACAACATTGAGGGGATTTCTGTTGGTTTTTGGGGCGGCATTAGTTGTCTCAGCCCTGGCTGCTTTACCAAAATGCTTAAAGGCTTTGATTCTGTTTCTTAAGCACGCACCGGTCTCTTCGAGCATGAAGCAGATTGGAAAAGCACTCATCAAGAGCCTGGGGCATGCAGAGTTGATTGAGACCAATATTTCCAAACTAAAGGTAATAACAACTTCACATAAGTACGGTTTTGTAAGCTGCACTTTAAAAGGCGGTACTACTTACGAAAAATCTTTGTTTCTGGATTCGATGCAGGAAATCCTCGGTCCAATTGGAAATCCTCGTTATATCATGGTTCGAAAAACCGCCCTGGGACGATTGATAAGGAAAGATTACCACGTCGTCCCACAAGTTCTCGGAAAAAACAAGGAATTCGCAGAGTACTTCAGAAAAATGTGGGGCAAGCACGTTGGACCAACAGAACTTGTATATACAAGAAATATTGAAGGACGTAAAGCCTTACTTAAGGCCAGAGGTCATGCGATGTCAACAAGTTTTCAGAGACGTGCTGAGCGTATCAGGACATGGAAATAGGCAGCCCAGTATGTTGCTATATAAACACGTCCAAGCGAATTCGAATGAATAATGATTGAAATATTTTTGTTATTGATGTAGAATGGATTCGATAAAGACATAATAATGGAGGTAAATATCATGAAATCAATAAAACGTCGGGATTTTTTGAAGGGCGCGCTGGCCGGGTCGGCGATGGTCGCGGTGCCGTTTAATATTCTCAAGGCTGGAGCTTCGCCGAACAGTAAGCTTAATATTGCCTGTATAGGTGTCGGGCTGCAGGGCTCGGGCAATGCGGAGTACCTGGCGAGGAAAGATAATGTTATTGCGTTGTGTGATGTTGATAAGGCTTGGCACAGGAAAGCTATCGCGAGTAAAAAGAACCTTCAGGGAATCAAGCTGTGGACGGATTACAGGGTGATGTTCGATAAGATCGGCAAGGACATTGACGCGGTCCTTGTGGCGACGCCGGAGCATTCGCATTATGCGATTTCTGTGTATGCTATGAGGCACGGCAAGCATGTTTACTGTCAGAAGCCGCTGTGTCATACTGTTAACGAAGTTCGTCTTCTGACTGAAGAGGCGAAGAAGCACAAGAACGTGGTGACGCAGATGGGTAACCAGGGGCATTCGGGCTTAAGCTCGGCTATGCTAAGGGACTGGGGGCAGGCGGATGCGGTCGGGCCGATACGGGAAGTGCATGCTTATTCGAGGAAGAATTACTGGATCGACAAGCCGGTAGTGAAGGGGAGCAAGGTGCCGGAGACATTAGACTGGAATCTGTATCTGAATCGGGCCGAAGAGATTCCGTTCAGTACGAGTTATATGAATCGCGAGTGGATACGGTACAGCCACTTCAGCGGAGCGGTCGGTGATATGGCGGCGCACATACTTGATCCGGCGTATTACGCACTGGATTTGCGTGTGCCTTTGAGTGTTCGGGCGGAAGTTAATACGCCAGCTTATCCAGGCTCGCTGCCGAGGTCGGGGGTTATTACGTGGGAATTCGGAGCGAGAGGGAACATGCCGCCTGTAACGATGAAGTATTATCTTGGCGAGGACATAGAGTTTCCGCGACCGAAACATCTGGAAGCGGGGCGCAGGGAAATAACGAGCGGGTCGGTGATGGTGGGTGAGCATGCATCGATAATGGCGGGCAGTCACAGTCAGGGCGGACGGATTATTCCCGAGAGTGTGATGAAGGAGACGCCGAAGCCGCCCGAGGTGGCATTCCGGTGCAAGGGCAGGACACATTTCGACAACTGGACACTGGCGTGCAAGGGTGAAGATACGGCCATGTCGAATTTCGAATACGCAGGACCGTTGTCTGAAATAATAGTACTCGGTGATATCGCTCTGCTCAATCCGGGGCGGACGCTGCTTTGGGATTCGAAGAACATGAAAATCACTAACGATGAGGCAGCCGACAAGAGTCTCTTTATGAGGCGGATTGCTCCCCGCGACTATTTGAACTGGTGTTAGGGCCGGAGTTTGTAAGGAGTTTTTAAAGATGAAGACAAAACTCGTAGTTGTCGGTGCGGCCGGAAGGATGGGCAGGCGCATCGTTGCTTTAGCCGTAGAAGCCGGACAGTTCGATATAGTTGGAGCGGTGGAAATAGAGGGTCATCCGGATATCGGTAAAGACGCGGGTATTTTGGCGGGGGCGGGTGCTATAGATATTAAGCTGACCGATACTTTTCCAACGGGGGGCGAGGTGGTAATAGATTTTTCATTGGCCGAAGCGGCGGACAAGACGCTGGAGAACTGCCTTGAGAATAAACTGGCTTTGGTATCGGGGACTACGGGGCTTAGCGGCGCGCAGCGGGAGAAGTTTACAGCGGCATCCGAGAAAATTCCGATTATATACGGGACTAATATGAGCGTGGGGATGAATGTTCTGTTTAATCTTGTCGGCAAGGTCGCAACAATGCTCGGTGATGAGTACGATATAGAGATAACCGAGCAGCATCATCGCTTTAAGAAAGACGCTCCGAGCGGCAGCGCTCTTACGTTGGCGGAGAATATCTGCAAGGCGACCGGAAGGGACATCGACAAGTCACTAACTCACGGCAGGAGCGGAGAGAGTCTGCGGCAAAAGGGCACTATCGGGATGCACGCGGTGCGGGCGGGTGACATTATCGGAGATCATTCGGTAATATTCGGGACATTGGGCGAGACGGTCAGCGTTAATCATACGGCCAACAGCAGGGACACTTTTGTGAGAGGGGCTCTAAAGGCGGCGAAATGGATGGTGGGGAAAGAGCCGGGATTGTATTCGATGGGTGATGTTTTGGGGATTGAGTAGCAAGAACCGCGCGTGCAAACAAGTTGCACATCCTACCTTTTGATTGATGATTGGTTATCAGGGGATTTTTTATGGCGGGTAGTCGGTTCCTTTAATGCCGTGGATTGTCAGGTTTGCGTCGGGGAGCTCGTCGCGGGCGGGGCGGATTTTTTCGGCTTTGAGGTAAAGGATGTGGCCGTCTGCGAAAAGAAAATTCCTGCTTCCTTCCCAGGTCCACCAGCCGGGGTCGTTAGCGACGGGGGCGTGACTGCTGAGCCATTCGCCGATTATGATTTTTCCGGAGGGATTTGCTACGTTTAGGTTTCGCTGGGGGATAGAGGGGACGGGAGCTGCGTAGGTGTCGGCGGGGCTGTTCATATCGTCTATCTGCTGGGGGCTGTGGTAGAAGGCCATGGAGTAGGCGTAACTGGTGGACTCGAATTTTTGTTTGGAAGTTTTGTCCTGGGAACAGAAGAGGATTGAAGGATTATTCGGATCGATTTTTACGCCGATATACGGCTCAACAAGGAATCTCCAGCCGCGTCCCATCCACAGCCAGTAGGCCGGTTCAATCGAGACCGGGTCCTGAGCGCTGGGGTAGAAACTATCATTTTCATTGAGATAGGAGTCCATGGCCAGGCTGATTTGTTTTAGGTTGTGGGCGCAGGTAAGGCGTGCGGCCAGAGATTTTGCTTTTCTGAGCGAGGGTAAAAGTATGGAAAGCAAAAGGGCAATGATTGCTATGACAACGAGCAACTCAATGAGGGTAAAGGCAGGGCGGTTTGATTTTCTAATTTTGATTTTCATTTTTTCACCCTATTCTACCGTAACACTTTTTGCAAGGTTACGCGGTTTGTCAACATCGTGTCCACGGAGTACGGCGGCGTGGTATGCAAGAAGCTGAAGCGGGACAACGGTAAGCATCGGCTGTAGAATCTCAGGGGTAAATGGGACCATAATCAAATGGTCGGCATGCTTTTTTATATTTTCGTCACCTTCTGTTGCGACAACGATAGTTTTGCCGCCTCGCGCCCTGACTTCAGCGATGTTGCCCATAATTTTGTCATACTGCGGGCCGGCGGTTGCGATGAAAACTGCCGGCATTCCGTCAACAATCAAAGCAATCGGGCCGTGCTTCATCTCGGCGGCGGGCAGGCCCTCGGCGTGGATATAGCTTATCTCTTTTAGTTTCAAGGCCCCTTCAAGAGCAACGGGATAATTAAAGCCCCTGCCGAGGAAGAGCCAATTTTCCTGGTCGATATTTTCGGCGGCGATTTGTTTGATATGGTCGGACTGCGAGAGTATCTGGCTTATTTTGTCCGGTATTTGTGAGAGTTCTTCGATGTATCTGCTTGCCTGGTCGCTGCGGATGTGCCTTCTTCGGCCTAATTCGATTGCAAGCATTGTCAGGACGGCCACCTGTGTTGTAAATGCTTTTGTGCTGGCGACACCAATTTCGGGGCCGGCGTGTAAATATACACCCGCATCGGTGGCCCGGGCGATTGAAGAGCCGACGACGTTGACAATGCCGAGGACGGTTGCCCCCCGCTCTTTTGCCTCCTCTACTGCTGAGAGGGTGTCGAGAGTTTCGCCGGACTGACTTATCGATATAACTAAAGTGCCGTCTTCGATGATTGGGTTTCGGTATCGAAATTCGCTGGCGTATTCGGTTTCGGCGGGTATGCGGGCCAAATGTTCAAACAAAAATTCTCCAACCAAGCCGGCGTGAAACGCCGTTCCACATGCGGTGAGGATGAGACGTTTGGTGCGCGTCAAATCGCGCAGGTAAGAATCTATGCCGCCAAGTTTTATCCTGTTGTTTTGGCGGTCGATTCTACCACCCATGCAAGTGCTGAGAGCTTTGGGCTGCTCAAAAATTTCCTTGAGCATATGGTGGGGGAAGGTTCCCAGCTCGATTTGTTCCAGCGAAAATTCAATCTGCCTTAGCTCTTTGCTGATCGAGATATTTTCAATTGTTTTTGTATGAAAGCCATCCGGGGTGACAGTTACCATTTCATTGTCGGCAAGATATATCGCCTGAGCGGTATGCTCGATGATAGCGGAAGCATCGGAGGCCATAATGAATTCGTTATCGCCGACCCCCAGAATCAGGGGGCTGCCCTTTTTTGCTCCGATGAGGATATTGGGAAAGTCCGAGCAAACAATCGCCAGGCCGAAGGTGCCGGAGAGCTCCTGAAGTGCTCTCTGTACGGCCCATTCAAACTTTGTCTGCCCCTCGGAATTCATTGGTTCATCGGGGCTGTCGGGTTTGGCGTAAAAATAACCGATTAGGTTCGCTATCACTTCGGTATCGGTTTGGCTGGCAAAGTGGGCGCCTTCATTCTGGAGCCAGGTCTTTAAGGTGCCGTAGTTTTCGATAATTCCGTTGTGAACGAGGGCGATTTTTCCGGTGCAGTCGAGATGGGGATGGGCATTGACTGCGTTCGGCTGTCCGTGTGTTGCCCAGCGGGTATGGCCTATACCGAAGGTTTCTGCGGCAACGGGTTCATCGAGAACGTCTTCGAGGGCGCTGATTCGTCCGCTGGTTTTTTCGATTCTTATCGAGCCTGTGCCCAACAGGGCCACGCCAGCCGAGTCATAGCCTCGATATTCCAGGCGCTTTAGACCTTCTATGAGGATCGGCTGGGCGAGTTTTTTTCCAAGATAAGCTACTATGCCACACATTCGTTATTTACTATTTAAAATAAATCCTTTATTATGGTTTCTTTGTTTTAATGGTCACCTATTGTCATAATCGGTTAATCATTAGTCAAACATTAAATTATGATAGTTGTTATAGATTACAATGTTGGGAATGTCAAAAGCGTATGTAACGCATTCAGGCATATCGGCTGCGATGCGGAGCTTAGCTGCGCACCGGAGGCGGTCGAAAATGCCACGGGGATTGTTTTGCCGGGTGTGGCGGCATTCGGATATGCCATTAGCGCTTTAGGGCCTCTTGCCGAGCAGATAAAAGATGTTGCCTTGCGCGGCAAGCCGCTTTTAGGTATTTGCGTGGGCTATCAGATGCTTTTCGATACGAGCAGTGAATACGGCGAGCACAACGGCCTTGGACTAATCGAGGGAAGCGTCGTACCGATTCCCGCCGGTCGGGTGATACCGCACATGGGGTGGAACCTGGTGACGCTGCCGGAGGACATGGAATTATTAGCTGGAATAGGAAGTGAAAAGCATTTCTATTTTGCGCATTCTTTCTATGCCGAGGCGGCGGACCGCCGGGCGAAGGTCGCATATACCGAATACGGATTTAAAATGCCCGCATCGGTGCAAAAGATGAATATATACGGTACGCAGTTTCACCCGGAAAAGAGCGGGGAGGCCGGATTGAAGATTTTGCATAATTTCTATGACATTTGTCAACGGGAAGCTCTTACATGCTGACGAGAAGAATTATTCCCTGCCTTGACGTTAAAGACAACCGCGTGGTAAAGGGTGTCAACTTTCTGAATCTCCGCGATGCAGGTGATCCGGTGGAATTAGGCGCAAGGTACAGTGACATGGGGGCCGATGAGCTGGTGTTTCTGGATATTACGGCCACAATTCATTCGCGGAAAACGATTGTCGAGCTTGTCGAAAAGGTTGCGGAAAATGTTTTTATACCTTTTACCGTGGGCGGGGGGATACAGACAGTCGAGCAAATCGACGAGCTTCTTAGAAGCGGGGCCGAAAAAGTTTCGGTAAACACTGCGGCGGTTGCTAATCCTGAGCTGCTTACCGAATCGGCACAGCGTTTCGGGAACCAGTGCGTTGTTCTTGCTATTGACGCGCGGCGTTCGAAAGAGCGGTCCGACAAATGGCAGGTATGTGTCAAGGCCGGCTCGGAGCCCACTGATATCGATGTGGTCGAATGGGCCGTTAAAGGTGAAGAATTAGGCGCCGGCGAAATATTGCTGACCAGTATGGACGCCGACGGGACCAAGGCAGGTTATGATAACGAACTGAATAAGGCTGTTACCGACGCTGTCAACATCCCGGTAATCGCATCGGGCGGAGCTGGTACGCTCGAACACCTTTATGACGCCATTGTTGACGGCGGCGCAGACGCGGTCCTTATGGCTTCAATCACACACTTCGGAAATTTCACCATACGAGATATGAAAGAATATCTCAGAGACAAGGACATAGCTGTAAATTTATAAAATCCGACAAATAAGAAGCTTCGCGTTATACTTGACCGCAGAAAGCTGTTATGTTATAGAGATAGAACAGGAAATAATATAAGCAGGAGTATAAAAGTGGAGTTTCAGAGAATTGACCTGCCGAAAGAAAAAATCGCGGAGTTTTGCCGACAGTGGAAGATAACCGAATTAGCTCTGTTCGGTTCAGTTCTGCGAGATGATTTTCGGCCGGACAGCGATATTGACGTGCTGGTAACATTCTCAGACGATTGTGGGCACAGCCTGTTCGAATTAGCACAGATACAGGAGCAGTTAAAAGCACTTCTTGCTCACGAAGTGGATCTGGTGGAGAAAGCCGGTCTGCGTAATCCCTTCCGCCGACATAATATCCTGAGAAATATGGAGATTATCTATGCAGCCTGAAGAACGCGATGCCGCCCTGCTGTGGGACATGCGAGAGGCGGCCTTTGACATATCTCAATTCATATAAGCTCAACCACCTCCAAACAAGTTTGAAGGTGCCACCCTGATTATATTTCCAATTAACGCCAAGGTACCACCCTGATAATATCTTCAGCTAGCGCTGATGAAGTTCAAAGGGTTTCAGCAGGCCATAACCGACGTTGTGATATTTTATGCCTGGCGGCGGGCCGGGATTAGGTGCTTTTTGGAACATTCCCGGCCATGCTGTGCCCAGAGACGGATTTCCGTGGTGCGGGCCGAGTGTATTTTTCAGTGTGCCGATGACCACAACTTCGATATCATTCATGCCTTTAGATATTAATTTGGTGACATCACATTCCCAGGGCTTTCGGTAGATGTGTCCGGCGGATTTGCCGTTGACGCGGACTTCAGCGACACTGCCATACCAGTCGGTCAGGGAAACGACATATTTTCCCGATGGTCTTGAGATACGGTAACGCCGATTATATGAGACGCCAGCGGCATAGAACGGACAGCCCTGCCGGTTCCATGGTCCCGGCTTCAGGGGCACTTCCGGAACGATAGTGAAACCGGAATCGGCGGCTTTGAGCGCAAAGTCCCCGAGGACATAGGCCGACTCAAGCTCATGGTATATTGTCATCGGTGAGGCCTTGATAGTAACGGTGTTTTCGCCCACTCCGGCGGCTGAGGTGATATTTATTTTTCCGAACGCCTTATCGAGCCACCATGAACCTTTCTGGGCTGAGACTTCTTTGCCGTTGCATGTAATCGTATAGAGGTCTGCTCTTTCGATAACAATATACAGGGGTTTTGGGATGCGCTGTTCGATAGTAAAGTGATAGGCTGCTTCGAAACCGCTGTCGGCTTCGAACTTCTTAGTTATCAACTCATCACGGAACTGCACTGCGCTATCCCAGGGATTGCGCTCCATTCCATTTTTTTGGAAGGCAAATTGATTTGCCTGATAGACGTAGAGGTTTTCTTTCGATTCTCCACCAGCTTTAATATCAACATAATCAAGAGTCAGGACGTTCAAGTCAACGCGCTTAGTATTAAGTTTTCCGGCGAGCTGGACTTTCGAGGTTTTGGGCAAATTCGGGGCAGGGGACCGGCCGGGTTGTTTGGATAGAAACAGCAGAAGACTGCCGCAGGGAGGAAGTTCGAAGTCTGCCTTGGTACCCCCCGAAGCAGTTACAAACGGATAGGATTCGACAGTTCCGGTCTCAAGGTCCCATTGTTCAAGGCCTTTCATTGCCGATTCTATTGAGCCGGTGCTTGAAGAATCGATACTGGTGTTGACCAAAAAGAGAATATCGCCATCGTCCAGCCGGCGGCGGTGGTGAAACAGAATTCCCTTGTCATCATTGTCACGTTGTACGGTAAGGTCACCTTTTGACCGTTCGGTCAGGACTGCGGGTACAGCGGCAGGGTCGATTCGCTTCCAGGCGGCATTTTGCGATAGGAGTTGAGCCCGATTCGAGGGCTTTCCATCTACAAGGCCGGGCGGTGAGTCACAGCAGAGGACGATGCCGTTGTTTCGGATATAGGTTTCGAGCAAACTCATTGTCTTAGAGTTGAGGTTTTCCGTCAAGGGCGGTATAACCACGACTTCGTAATTGCGCTTGCCTACCCTGAACAGTGTCCCTTCAACCGAGCCGTTCCGGGTAATAATATCCTCGCAGCCGATATCATATTCAACCTGAGCCTTTGACAGGGCTGTTGCCATTTTCTGAAATTCATTTCCGATCTTATTGAGTTTGTCGCGCTGGCTCGAATCGGGCTGGTACATCCAGGTCGTAGTCGTCGGCTCGATAAGCAGTACGGTATTTACCTGTTTGCCGCTCGAGAGTGCCGCGGACAGACGTGTAAAGTATGAGGCCATGACATTGTAGGACTGCCACCATGGTTCGTGGTATGAGAAGGATTGCGGGTGGTCGCGTTTTCTGGCTCCGCGAATCGTAATATAAGAGAGGTGTTCGTCGAGGGTATTGACGCCAAGGACATAGAGCCAGTCGCCGATTCGCTTCATATCCTCGAAGCGGAGGTCCCAGCCGCCGGCACCGTATGCTTCACAGAGAGTTCGAGTGCGGCCGAGCTGATTAGCTACGCTGGCGAGTTCTTTGACAGCACGGACGTTGCCGAACTGGGCATTTGTGCTCTCGCTATACTGATTCATTAGAGTGTCGATTGCCGGCCTGTGATGCCAGGCGTACATTGCCATATTGTCGCCGCCATGGCCTGCGCCGGGCCAGCCGTGTTCCCAGTAGTGGCCGGTAAATTCGAGATCGTGCTGGTCGCAATATTCGTAACATGGTTTTGCCCAACGTTCGATGAAGAGTTCGAGCAAAAGCTGGAAGAAGTTGTGGCGGACTTTTTTGTAGTCGCCGATGGGGCGGATGAGGCTTGGCAGATTGTCTATGAGCTCGTATCCCCAACGTTTTTTGAAGTCACCTGGCAGTCGGTGAGACCAGTGGATACCTCCGGCCGGGGACAGGTGGGGCTCATCGGTGAAGACGCCGGGGAGGCGCTTGCCAAAGTGTTCGCCCAGCTCTCTTCGATAGGCATCCAGGGTTATCGCAATGAATTTTTCCGTAACGCCCGGGGCGAGGAGATCGACGTAATATTTTCCGCCAAACCACCCTCCGGTCGGCGCTTGTCGAATCGAGCCTACGAGGTATCTGCCTTCGGGCAGAGGCTGTGCTGCTTTGGCTTGTTCGGTGACGTTCTCATATCCATTGTCGGTTAAACGATATACGGCCAAGGTATTTTCATCTGTTTTTTGGGGACTCTTTACCTCGGAAAAATGAAGACCTAGACCTCGTGATTCGGGCATAGCCTCTGGTACAAGTCCACCGGCAAAGCCGGATGGATAAGAATTTTCGTCGTAAATCCATACGTTCATGTCGAGACGTTCAGCCTCTTTTAAGGCAACTTTCCAGAGCCGAAACCAGTCGTCCGAGAGGTATGGCGTCATAAGGCCCGGCCTCGGATGGACGAAGACCTGCTTCACCTTCTGACCTGCCAAGTCACGCATTGTGGAAACGATTTGCTCTTCTGTAAGCATATCGTTCCAGACCCAGAGCGGGGCGGAGCTGTACTGGCGGGGCGGGTCGGCGAAGAGAGCTTTGACCTGGGTTGAATTGGCGGTTTGGGCATTATTTGCGGAACTTCTTAGTTGTTTTGCTTTCGGTTCGGTACAGGAAGTTAAAAACACAGCGATCGCCGTTAGCAGGACCATTGATACAGCTTTTCCTCGATTCATTTTACGTCTCCCAAAATGTAGTTCACTTGAGCCATTCGTAAAGCTCGTAGTGGTGCTTGTTCATGCCTAGTTTCTCATATACTTTCTGTGCGGGTTCGTTCTGCTTATCCACATAAAGGCGCAGGCCAGCCAGCTCAGATGACTGCTCCACCTGCTGTTTTAGATTTCTAAACATCTTACTAAAGACACCCTTTTTTCGAGCCTGTGGGATTACATAAAGTGAATGTATCCACATTACCGTCGCATTCCTCCAGTCGCTCCATTCGGGTATTGCCAGGAATACCGCCAGGAACCGGCCATTTTCTTCGGCCACCCAATAGGCCCCTCTTGCCGGCTGCTGAAAGACGCCCTGGACACCCTTTGTCACGGTTGGTTTATCAAGTTGAAGGCCTTCTGTCTCATGTGCCATCTGGAGCTGCAGCTCGACGATATTTTCGACATCACTTAATTGTCCTTTGCGAATCTCAATCATTACAGTGTGCCTATTGTCCTTTAATAATTACTTTTTTTCAACATTTACCGGTCGAAAAATCAAGATTTTGATTTTTTGGCTTTTTGGGATCATAGTCGGGATTCGGCATCATCATTTGTGCGCCTACTTTTTTTCGCCATTTTGCCAATAGGTTTCTTAGCTGCTCGGTTTTTCCCGGCATCTTTTTCGACAAGTCGTTTTGCTCTGAGATATCGAGTTTTAGATTGTAAAGCTCGAACCTGTTTGAAGGGCCGGAGATAGTTTCATCGAACCATTCGAGGAGTTTATAATCTCCCATGCGGACAGCTCCGCCGGGGCCGATACTGCTGGAGTGATAATGGGGATAGTGCCAGTAAATCGCCTCCCGGTTCAAGGTGCCGGTTTGGCGCAGGAGCGGCAGAAGGCTGATTCCGTCGATTGACTTTGGGATTTTGTTATTCAGGTTGAGGATATCCAGGAAAGTCGGGAAGAAATCCACACTTGTTACAGGCTCGCTGCAAGTGCCGGCTTGCCGTACTACGCCGGGCCAGCGCACTATCAGGGGTTCTCTTATGCCGCCTTCATATAAATTCGCCTTTCCGCTGCGCAGGGGGGTCTGTTTTGCCGACTTTTCCAGGCCGCCGTTGTCACCGAAAAATACGACAATAGTATTATCGGCAATATCAAGTTCATCGAGCTTTGCAAGTAAACTGCCAACGCTGTTATCCAGTTCCTCAATCATTGCTGCGACTATGGGATTGTTCTGAGGTAAATTTGCGCCTGGCTTATTTTTATATTTTTCGAGGAGCTTTTTCTTCGCGAGAATCGGCGCGTGTATTGTGTTGTGTGAGACATAGAGGAAAAAGGGGTTGTCTTTATTGTTCCGGAGAAACTCAAGCGATTTTTCCGTAATTATTTCTACGTTGTGTGCGTCGCTTTCGGGATCATCCTTCGAAGACGGCTTATAAGTTACAAAGTATTCATCGAAGCCCTGCTTGTCGGGATTGCAGGGAAGGGACTTCGGCGGTTTTTTGTCAATACTAAGGTGCCATTTTCCGAAGCTGGCCGTTGTATAGCCGGCTGTTTTTAGGACTTCTGCAATTGTTATTTCTTCAAGGGGCAGGAATTTTTGCCAATCAGGTTGTTTATATTTATCATAGGGGAACTTACCACCCGCAATAAAATCGGTCAGGTGGAGGCGGGCGGGATACTTTCCGGTCATGATGCTGGCGCGGGTCGGCGAGCATACCGGGCAGGCGGCGTAGGCATCGGTAAATTTCATACCTTGTGCGGCTAAGCTGTCTATATAGGGAGTTTCATAATATTTACTGCCGTAACAGCCCAGTTGAGACCAGCCATAATCATCGGCGAGGATAAAGAGGAAATTCGGTTTCTGATTACCGGCCTTCGTAAAACCCGAACCGGCCGAGCATCCGGGCATCGTTAACGCCGCGGCGCTAAATACTGTTGATTTGAGAAATTGTCTGCGGTTTATCCGGTTAGAAATCATTTCTTTTTATCCTATAGCTATATATCTATTCTCCGGGCATGCGCCAGTGCTCAGAAGGTGTTCGTGCAGACTTTATAATATCTTCAATCCTTGCAACAATGTTCCGATGCTGGTTAGCCACGTCATGTTGCTCGGCGATATCGTTTTCCAGATAGTAAAGCTCTATTGGGCCATTTGGATTCTTTGCCACGTTCTGGCGGATGCCTTTCCAGTTGCCCATGCGTACAGCCTGCCTTTTGCCCTGCTCGTGAAATTCCCAGTAAAGAAACTCGTGCTTTTTCTGTTTTGAGCTTTGGCCGAGCAGCGTTGGAAGCATAGAGATTCCGTCTATAGCATCGGGGGCATTTATTCCAACCAGTTCGCAACATGTCGGCAGGAAATCCCAGAATGCCGAGATATGGTTTGTAACGGTGCCGGCTTTTATTTTGCCGGGCCAGCGCGCAATCGTGGGGACGCGAATTCCGCCTTCGTACAGTGCTCGTTTGTAACCTCGCAGGGGGCCGGAACTCTTAGAGAAAGCGGGGTCCGCCCCGCCTTCTTTATGCGGGCCGTTATCACTCGAAAAGAACACGAAGGTATTTTCATCGAGCCCGAGCGCTTTAATTTTGGCCATGAGCCTTCCGATGTCGCCATCGAGCCGTGTTATCATCGCGGCGTGACCCTTCTGGGGCTCGGGCCAATCTTTGTCGGCGTACTGCCCATACGAAGGTACTTCCATGCCTTTATTTCCGGCCTCGTTGTTAGCATGAGGAATTGTAAAAGGTAGATATAAGAAGAAAGTATTATCCTTGTTCTTTTCAACAAATCGCAGGGCCTCTTCGGCAAATAAGTCGTGCGAATAGTCAACACGTTTTGTTGAGACGCCGCCCGGAGTTCGGTCACGCCCGCCGATGATGTGATTGACCTCGTTCTTAAGCTGGTATTTTTGCTCGTTGCGCCAGAGGAACTTCGGGTAGTAGTTATGTGCATGTCTCTGGTTGAGATACCCGAACCAGTAATCGAAGCCCTGCCTGTTCGGTATGCCGGTGCTGTCAGCTTCACCCAGACCCCACTTGCCGATGATACCGGTGGTGTAGCCGGCCTGTTTGAGCAGCTCGGCAACGGTAACGTCGGAAGGCCTCAACGGCACATTTGCATTACCGCGAACCAGGGCGTGTCCGGAGTGCAATCCCGTCATTAAGCAGCAGCGGGACGGGGCGCAGACGGTGCTTCCGGCGTAGTGGTCGGTAAATCGCATGCCTTCGGCGGCCAAGCGGTCTATGTTCGGTGTCTGGATAGCCTTTTGCCCAAAGCAGCCGAGGTCTCCATAGCCCAGGTCGTCGGCCAGTATAAAAATAATATTAGGGCGTTTTCCTTTTATGCGGGTTGTGCGGCTTTCGGAAGCGCAGCTCGGCAACAGAGAAGATGCTCCAAGCGAAGCGACTGCAAAGCCCGTCATTTTAAGAAAATCTCTTCTGGTCCTTTTATCCATAACTGCTCCCTTCGATATTGACTATTTTTTTCCTCCGGCTGTGCCAAACATATGTCGTTTATTAAAAACGGCGGTTGGCCGTAAGGTTAATAATAGTAAATAATAATTCGAAAATAGTAAATAACAAATGTCTTTGAAAACCGGTGAAAATTTCCTTTCGGGCGGCCAAACGGTAGATACGGCCGTCAGGTAAAAATTTGTTTCAAACTTATCTCCTTTAATTACAAAAAATTTGTTGTTAATAACCAAAGAAAGCCGAATATAAAGTTAAACAGGCTAAATTTGAGCATTCGAGAACAACAAGTTAAATGATTACCGCATCAAGTGATAATCCGGTCGCCGACTGCATCGCAATGGTTGTCCTTGTTTTGATGGCTATGGGTACGGTCTTTGTCTTTTCGGCCAGCGCCAATATAGGTCAGGAATTTGACTTGCAGAGGTTCTACGACTACCCGGGATTGCGCCAGTTGCTGTTTTTCCCTCTGGCTTGCTTGATTATGTTCAGCGTGTCTTCGGTTAATTATCGCAGGTTCAGCCTTGCCGACGGCTGGTTTAAATCGCCAACGTGTTATTTTTTGGTTACCAGTATAGTGCTGCTGATAATCGTTTTATCACAGAAATTTTTCGGGTTTTTCCCACGATTAGTTCCAGAGATTAATCGGCACTATCGCTGGTTAAAAATCCCACTTGGGCCGATATCGATGAGTTTTCAACCTTCCGAGATGGCGAAATGGGGGATTGTTTTCTTTTTAGCTGCGGCGTGTGATAAATTAGGCGATAAAATCAGATTGCTCAAAAGGTTTGTTCCGGTCTGCTCGGTCGTGGGGCTGGTAGTTATCCTTATTATTGTCGAGGACTTCGGTACGGCAGCGCTGATATCACTTCTGGCTTTTTTGATGCTCATCATCGCCGGGGTAAAACTGCGGCACATCCTGCCACCTGTTCCGCTCGGGGGAATCCTTTTTTATATAGCAATCAAATACTCTCCCGGGCGATGGGAGCGGATTATTGCTTTTTTGAATCCTGAAAAGTGGGTTGATGGGATTAATTATCAGCCGAACCAGTCGCTGATTGCTCTTGGTTCAGGTGGACTGTGGGGAAAAGGCTTAGGCAAGGGGATATGTAAATACGGCCATCTGCCGGAAGATACGACTGATTTTATCTTCGCAATTATCGGTGAAGAGCTTGGCTTTATGGGAAACGCAGCGGTCATCGGATTGTTCATCGTGTTCGTGTGGTTGGGGATTTTAATTGTCGCGCGGTGCAAAGACCGCTTCGGACAAATGCTGGCCGGCGGTATAGTTTTGACAATCGCGATTCAGGCGGTGCTTAATATCGGGGTAGTAACGGTGGTTCTGCCGACGAAGGGCCTGCCACTGCCGTTCGTAAGTGCCGGAGGGACAAGCATGCTGCTGTCTGCTGCGGCGGTCGGTGTGTTGTTGAATATAGCCAAGCAATCGGCCTCAAATTCCGACCAACTGGAATAATATTATGAACACTTCCGGCGCCGATCCCAGGCATGGAAAACAAACAATCAAGTCAGAGCGTCCCTGGGGTGATGTTTATATGGTGGTCCGCAACCGAGAATGTTCAGTCGATTTGACATTTGTCCGGCCCGGCGAGCGAGCCAGTTTACATTCGCACCAAATCAGATATGAGCTTTTTCATTTTCTCGATGACGGCGCTCATCTGGAGCTTGACGGGCAAATCCATCAAGCCAAGGCCCACGATGAGTTTCTTATCAGGCCCGGTGTTCGGCACCGGTTCTGGGCCGAGGACAAAGCTTTTCGTATGCTCGTGGTTTCCTTCGGCCAGTGGAAGGCCGAAGACCAATACAGACACGAGGATGACTACGGCCGAAAAGGTGAAGAGCTGACGCTTTAACAGTCCTAAGTTAGTATCAGGCCAAAGTTATTTCATTCTTTCGGCGGAAGCCTGCGCAAATAGCTGAGCGGTTTTATCGTTCATCAGAACCCATAGGGTATATATTCCGATTGCGGTCCCAATGGGTATATTCATCAGACCAAAAATTGCAAGTATAATAGTCAAAATCCTTGCCCATCCTCTTCTTTTTAGAAGACCTATACCTGCAATTACTCCCGGTGCTGACGTCAGGAAGAAGAAAAATCCAACGGCAGGTCCTACAATTCCCGTAACTTTCATTGCGGTCGGATCTCTTGATATTAAACCGCCGCCGCTAATTGCAGCGAGGGCAATAATGCCGATCACTATTGCAATAAATCCAAAGACGATGTTGAGCATAGCAACAATTGTAACATGCTTTTCCATTGGATTGTTTTGAGCAAAGCCTCCAGCAGCAGCTCCGGATTGAGCAGGACCTCCAGGCGGCCAAGCAGCCGCAGCACCGGTATTCACACCAGTCTGCATGTTATGATATTGCTGCTGTTTCCCGGTGGTCTCGGGGATTGCGCCTGTTGCTGTAAATGTGCCATCAGGTTGAACCGGTACGAGTCCTCTATTTGCTTGTCGCCATGCCATGCGGACAATAAAGAAGTCAATTACAATACAGATTGCTCCGGCCAACAGAAGCGCAAATCCTAATTTGAATACTCCAGGCAGGGGAAGAACGATGGGAATTCTAAACATGAGCCAGAAACAAGCAATAATTGCCGCATCAAGTAATAGAAGCGGGAAAAGCAATGCATCAAACAAGGCAAGCCCCATCCCATACAAACGCCCGGCAGAATGGCGGATATGAGAAATCGCCACTAAGCCGAGTATAGTTGTTCCGAAAACAGATGAAAGGGCCAACAGCAAAGGGAGCCCTACAAGCACCAATCCTAAAATAGGAATACCGCGCGCATCAGCAGGATTTGTGACTGTCACTCTATGTACGGGCGTAATATACAACACGGCCAATAAAGGCAAAAGCAGAAAAGATATCGCCCAGCATGCCCCAAGGATAGCCGCCCTGGAAAATCGCGGTTGAACAGGCGCGGTTGCCCTTGGGGGATACTGTATCGGCGTATTGGGTTCTGCAGAGATTATCTCAACGTCTGATTTAACTTCGCTTGCATGCTGGTAACGGCGTTCGGGCTCTTTTTCCAGGGAATGCAGGACCACTTTGTCCAAGCGAACGTCCACGTGCACTTTTTGAGACGGTGGTGCAAACCTGCCGAGAGGCAGCTCGCCTGTCAGCATTTCGTAGAAGACGACGCCCAACGAGTAGATGTCTGCGCGGTGGTCCACCTGGCCGGGATGTTCGATTTGTTCCGGGGCCATATAATGCGGTGTGCCCATTCTCTGGCCAGCCTGTGTGAGGGTATATACGGCTGCGGGTTTATCCAAGAGTTTGGCAAGGCCAAAGTCGGCTATTTTCACACGGCCTCTTTTGTCCAAGAGAATATTTTCCGGCTTGATGTCCCTATGCACAATGCCCTCTTCGTGAGCGAACTGCAGTGCCTCGCAAATCTGGGGGACAATCGCCAGTGCTTCGGTCGCCGAAAGTGAGCCGGCCTGAATCACACGGCGCAAATCCGTTCCATCAATAAATTCCATGATGAAGTAATACAGTCCATCTTCGGTATGGCCGAAGTCGTGAACCGATACGATTCGAGGATGACTGAGCTTAGCCAGTGAGCGAGCCTCACGGGTAAACCGCTCGGCAAATGCCTCGGTCCGGCCAACCTCTGGCGGGAGGATTTTCAGGGCCACCAAACGGTCAAGCTGCTTTTGGCGGGCCTTGTACACGGCGCCCATACCGCCCTGACCTAAGAGCTCGATGATTTCAAGTTGAGGAAACTGCGAGGCTAATCCGGATGGCTCCGGCGGTATAAAACCACCTGGCGGTGTAACTCCGGTAAAAACATCACTGGCGGATTTTGAATCTTCCTGCTTATCAACTTCGGCCCCTGTTGGCAGTCCCAGCTTCATAAGACATTGCGGACACTGCCCCTGGGGTGTATCAGCGGGCAATTCTGCGCCACACTGTGGAAAATGATTTTCTTCAGTCATAATAATATTTCCTTTCATAATACCGGATACTTCTATTATTATTAAAGCAAAACGGTAGAAAGGTTACTCGATATCGAATACTTTTTTGGTATATTCAACAAAATTCAACTTCCCAAGGCGGTAAAAAGGTCACGGATTTCCTCATCAATCTGGTCATCAGAAGTGACTGTCTGGGCAATTTCATCCCGTAAGAGCTCTCTGTAACGCTTTCGCAGACGGTGCACAGCAATCCTCACAGCACCTTCGGTGATATCTAAAACCTCAGCCGCATCGCGGTATGGGGCAGAGGCTTTGTCTGCAGTAAGGTAGGATTTCAAGCGTTCAAATGACTTTTGATTGTTCGCAGTGACTGCCTCGGCCTGCAGGCGAGTCATCGTTCGATCCAGTACAGTAAGTGCCCAGGAGCGTTCAAAGAGCTTTTCCGGCGATAATTCATCCCGCGGCTCAAGGGCATACTGGTTTTCGGCGTTCTTGAAATCAAGTGAAAGTGCTTTTCTGCCTCCGCCGCGTTTTTTTGCTCGGGCACGGGCACGCTCATTGGAGAGAAAATGTTTCAGTGAGGCCAAGAGAAACGAACGGAATTTACCTCGTTTGGGATCGGCCAGACTCAGGCCGCCTTTGTCCAACAGGGCTGTGAAAAAGGCCTGGGTATAATCCTGGGCCTCGTGGCTGTTACATCCGTGGCGGCGCAGATATGCATACAACGGAAACCAGTATGTTTGGCACAGTGTTTCCAGAGCTTGTCTGTAGCTGGCAGATTTCGGCCTGCCCGCAGACAAAACCACGCTCCAGTGTGTGGTAGCAAACCGACCGTCGTTTTGGTGATTAAAATTTGTTGGGGAATAACCCGGCATTATTCGCCTTTTTTGTAAAGTTTCTTTAAGAGAGCCTATTATAAGGGTAAATTATTCACGCCCAAAAAGCAACCGCTTCGGAGTAGAGTTCTAATTTCCGTCGGAATTATAACGGTATGCGATTACATTGATTTTCTCGAGAGTTATCAATCCTTCTGTGATCATATTGTCCAGTTCCGGCAGCAAGGCTTCGATTTTTTGAGGCTCATCGACGATTTCAATAATTATCGGCAGGTCTTCCGAAAGGCGAAGTATCTTTGCTGTGTGCATTGAGCTATGGGCACCGAAACCCATAAGGCCGCGGATTACAGTAGCGCCAGCCATTCCTTTTCGGCGGGCAAGATTTGCAATTACTTCAAAAAGGGGTTTACCTTCGAATTTGTCCGCTTCTCCTATAAATATACGTAAAAGTTCCGCTTCTGAGGGCAGTTTCATAAAAACCTCCATTTCTTATCAAATCAATTTCCCGACGGCCAAACCGGTGAGAATACATGTTATGCCAATTACATTTTGAAACAGGACATTACCAGCGGCCCAGAGCCATTGTGACTCGTCGAGTAATTGGCCGGTCTCAAAAACAAAAGAAGAAAAAGTTGTGAAAGCACCGAAGAATCCAACAAAAATTATCATTCGCAACTGGGGGGTTATTGAAAGCCTGTTTTCCACAAATGCCCATAACAGACCAAAAAACAGACAGCCAATAATATTAACGGCTGCCGTTCCCAATGGAAATGCGGTCGTTATATTTCTCTGAATTACTCCTGACAGCCAATAACGGGTAATCGTACCGGCGGCCCCTGCAAGGCCTAAATATACAAACTTCTGCCACATATACACTCTCCAGCATTTACTTATATAAGACGTTTCATTTGAGAAAGATCAGGTGTGAAAGATTTTCGAGTAAGAAACAACTCCCATAGTCTGATCCACTGCAGGAGTTATCAGCTTTTTGGGCGGTTATACGGGGAACTCCATCCCCTTTCAATACACCTGTAAATTACAACAATTTAATATGTTGTCAAGTTCGAAAATTCAGTTACAATGTTCAAAGATATCCGAGCTATGGAAAATAAAATTTTTGACAATTTATTTCCCCAGGGGTATATTTCAAGATGGTTTTACAATTCATAAAAACTTATATAATTTCAGGCAGGGAGTAAAAAAAGATGAAGAAGAGATTTTGTCTTATATATGTTCTGGCATTAACGGCTGTTTATATGCCCGGCTGCAAGAAGAGAACTCCGAAAGAATCGGAAATCACGCCCGAAGTTAAGAAGGAGGCAATACCCATGAGCGCTAATGAAGAAGCTTTCGGCCAAACACCTGACGGCAGACAAGTTGTCTTGTACACATTGATTAATTCAAACGGCCTGAAAGCCAAGATTACGAACTACGGCGCCATTCTGGTTTCATTAGAGGTGCCGGACCGGAACGGTAAACTTGCTGATATTACGCTCGGTTATGATAACCTTCCTGACTACATCGCACGCGGCGCTTTTTTCGGCGCTACCGTGGGACGATATGCGAACCGTATCGGGGGCGCAAAATTTGTGCTCGAAGGTACCGAGTATAATCTGGTTAAGAATAACGGACAGAACCATATACACGGCGGTACAAAAGGCTTCGATAAAGTAGTCTGGAAGCCAGAGGACGTAAGGGCCGAGGGCGAACAAGCGCTGGTGAAGATGAGCTATATCAGCGAGGACGGTGAAGAAGGTTACCCCGGCAATCTGGCATGCACCGTCACCTATACTCTGACAAAAGATGATGAGCTGAAGATAAACTACGAGGCCGAGACGGACAAACCAACCATATTAAACCTGACGAATCACAGCTTCTTTAACCTTGCCGGCCAGGGGGCAGGGGACGTTCTCGGGCATGAACTTATGATCAACGCAGACAAGTTCACCGTATTCGATGACGAATTGATACCCACGGGCGAAATTAAAAGCGTCACAGGTACACCGCTGGATTTTACTTCACCGACGACCATTGGTGCTCGAATCGGACTGGTTGGAAACGGCTACGACAACAATTATGTTCTCAACAGCGGCGGCGTTGCGCTCGCTTTGTGCGCCGAGGCGTATGAGCCGACCAGCGGGCGAGTGATGACAATCTACACCACCGAACCGGGCGTCCAGCTCTATACAGGCAACTTTCTGAACGGCACGATAACCGGAAAGGAAGGTAAAGTATATAAGAAGCATTATGCGTTCTGCCTGGAAACTCAGCACTTCCCGGATTCTCCCAATAAGCCCAATTTTCCTACTGTTGTTTTGCTTCCGGGTCAAAAGTTCACGTCCGAAACCGTGCATAAATTCTCCACACGGTAAGTATGAAGCGTCGAGAAGTGACAATCTAAAGACAGGCCGGGACCTCAAACCAGATAGATTTTGTCACCCGGTTTGATTTGCGGTATCTTATTGAGCTTTTCTTCGATGTCCTCTTTAGAGAGCGCAAAGCCAGGGGCGATTTCAATTTCACAATCAATCGAACCATCCGGCTTTTTCGGAACGTGTACGCCTGCAGCTTCGAGCCATGATGCAGCGCGGGCAACCATCATTTTTCTGGTGGTTTCAACGCTGTCAACACCTGTGGCATTTTTGGTGGGCGCAAATTCTTCAGGCCGGAGCGTCTCTAAGATTATCGATTTAGAGGCCAGCGGCACCGCGTCAAAAACAAAGCTCTCCAGTTTTATACCGTTCGGTTCAGCGGATTCGACAGATTCTCCGCTGTCATTGATGTGCGGAATCTTTTTAAGTGCCTTGTGTAGAGGTAAAGAAAAACCATGAGCATTTAGTCTTTCAACAAAGGAACGGTTTATAATGTGGATAGCGATACTACCGAGCTTAATGGTTAATGAGTCATCCGGATTTCTTTTTTCGGCCAGCTCGTCAGGCAAATCGCTGTATTCGATTATAGTCAGCCTGCCGTTAACCAGACAGAAATTGCCGACCTTTTCGTAAGGCCCGGTCTTAATAAGAGCTTTTGAGGACATCTCGGCTTTGTCGAGGACGTGCAATCCAATAAAGAGGGGATCGAAAATATTTATCAGAGGATTATCTACCTGGAAGTAGCTGATAAATTCGACACCTCGTCTTTCCATATCTTCTATCGCGCCGCTTTGATAAAGTGCCTTAAGGCTTCCACCGTGCCCATCCGGAGAACAGCACAGGTCGGCTTTGTCTGCCATCAGTACTTTGCCGTCGGGGCTGAAATTGGGCATTGTTCCCTGCTGGAATAAAAAGACATTCTTTTGGTCCAGTCCGTAATAGTTATTCGAGCGAAAAATCTCCTCGGTCCTAACATGGTTCAAAGGGCTTGTCATGATATACCAGGGGCAGACGGCATTGAATTTTTTTGAAGCCGCTGCGATGTACTCAGCAAAGATTTGAAACAGTGTTTTGTTTTTGACAGGACTGATAGGAAAATCTCCTTTAGGGCCTTCGAATCCGAGTCTTGTTCCCTGTCCACCCGCTACGACAAAGGCAGCAACTTTGCCCTGCCGTATCATATCCCGGCCCAACTTGACAGCTTGGTCATACTTTTTCTTTTGCTCGTTATCGGACGGTTCGAGGGTGTAATAAGGAGTAGGAAGAATATCGCCACTGATTGCTTCAGAAGCAGGCTTTTTGACATAATCAGCCACCCAAGAGTCTATCTTCGCAAGGTCAAGCCGGCTAATTTGTGAAAGCAAATGCTGCCTTTGAGCTGTATCCAACTGGTCCCAGAATGCCAAAAGATGGCTCTGGCGGTGCTTTTTGAGCTTATTTTTTATATCTTTGTACATATCTGTTGAGTACCCATTATCCAAGATTTCGAGCTAAAAACAGGGATATTACAGTATTTTTTATTTTTTATCAAGAAAGCTGTAAAATTCGCCGAAATTTATTTGACAGGGAACCCTCCCTGTGTTACGATTATAGCTGAAACAGGTAGGTTTGGAAAGTACTGTTATCATAATAAAAACCGTCATCATAATTGGTTCAAAAATTCATATCGAAAAACCAACCTGTCAGGATGAGGCATATTGAAGAGGCATTTAACGGTTTGGCTGGGTACCTCGGAAAAGCAGCTATGCTTGAAGTATGTAAATTTAAACGTTAAGAACTTTGTTTTTTAAATTGTTTAATCAGGTTGGACTGACCGTTTTTAAGTACACAACATTAACACGAGGAGATTCGCATACGGAATAGTGTTTAGTGTCCGGGTTCATGCGGCAGTAAGCATTTATAAATTTTACAAGTAAACCGAAGCGTATTTAAGAACGGTCTAATTTTGCGAATCCCAAATTAGAAAAGGAGAACAAAAATGAGGAAAAAAGGTTTTACATTAGTTGAGCTGTTGGTCGTCATCGCGATCATCGCGCTGCTGATGGGCATCCTGATGCCGGCTCTGGCCAGGGTAAGGCAGATTGCCTTCCGCATGGTCTGCGGGACGAACCTGTCCGGTATCGGCAAGGCAATGCTTATCTACAGTAACGATTACGACGATGAGTTTCCGCGTGCCGGCGGCAGAAACAGCACATGGGCGTTCGGTATATCTAACTGGCTGGCCGACAACCGCTTCGCCGCTTACGGCTTAGGCGCCGACGGCAGCGGTGGCATGGCCACCATCACTTCCAGTTTCTATCTTCTGGTCAAGTATGCCGAGGTAACGCCCAAGTCGTTCATCTGCAAGGGTGATTCCGGGACCACAGAATTCAAGCCCACGGATTACGCAGCAGGCGACAGAGATCTTATCGACCTCTGGGACTTCGGCCCCGAGGCAAATCAGCACTGCAGTTATTCGTACCATATGCCTTACGGCCTTTATGCTCTGACAACATCGAGCGAGCCGGGTATGGCAGTGGCAGCGGACCGTAACCCCTGGATGACCTCTCCTGCGGCCGAAGGCAAAGATCCGGCCCTTCTGAGCTCATACAATCCTGAGGGTGGTAAAGAAATGGTCAACGTTGGAAATGCTATCGCTCACCAGGAAGACGGCCAAAACGTACTGTTTATGGACAGCCACGTCAGCTTCGAGAAACAGCCGTTCTGTGCCATCAATGACGATAACATTTACACCTACTGGGACGGCGGCGACATCAGACGAGGCGGACTGCCAATGGCCGGCACAACAGAGCCGACAGACAGACTGGACTCATTCCTCGTAAACGATGCCGAAGGCGGAGCACCCCCACCACCTAAGGGCAGAGGATGTTTCCTTGCTGATACACCGGTATGGGTAAACGGCAAGATGGTGAAAATCTCAACAGTAGATGTCACCAAGTGTCTTGCAACAGCAAGCTTAGAGAAACTCGAAGTACATCAGGGTTCCTGGGTATGCCGCGACATCACACTCGAAAACGGCAACAGCATCAGCGTCGTTGATGCACACTGCTTCATGCTTGATTCAGGCAAATGGGTTGCAGCCCAGAACCTGGAAAGCGGCATGAGCCTTAAGACAATGAACGGCACAGTAGCAATCAAGAGTGTTGTCACAAGAGCAATGCCATTTGTCGGCAATGTCTATAACCTGAAGGTCAGCAACTCAGACCAGTACAATGTAGGCAAAGACGGAGTAGTCGTACGTGACTTCTAAGACGACGTTTTAATACAGTCGTTAATAGAGCACAGATTATTCCTGCTTCGGTTGTTTACCAGCGGCCTTATGCACAATCGCATAAGGCCGCTTTTTATTGGCGTGCGCCGGTGAGTGCATGCGGGGCAGTTCTTGCAAAAAACCTTTCCTTACGCTATTATAGTTGGAATGGCAGCTAAATCACGAAAAGACAAGCAGAAACAAGGGCCTGTGGCAGTTAATAAAAAGGCCTACAGAAACTTCGAACTCGTCGAGAAGTTCGAGGCCGGTCTTGGATTGCTGGGTACCGAGGTAAAGTCGCTGCGTACCGGTACGGCCGATCTGAACGGTTCGTACGCACGAATCGACAGCGGTCAATGCTGGCTAGTCGGGGCATCAATTGCGCAGTACCAGCAGGCGGGAATGAACCAGCATGAACCGATGAGAAAAAGAAAGCTATTGCTGCATAAAACAGAAATACACAAAATAAGGGTAAAGCTCGAACAGCGCGGCTTTACTTTTGTTCCACTGCGAATTTATTTCAACGACAGGGGCTATGCAAAAATAGAATTAGCATTGGCCAGAGGTAAAAGGCAATATGATAAAAGAAAAACGATTACCGAACGGGACCAGAAGCGCGATGTGGATAGAAGCATGAAAAAATATCGAAGATAACAAGAATATTCAGAGGGTTTAAGCTATGGCCAAAGAGGAAAAGAAAGAAGAGAAAAAAATCATAATCGATGAGGACTGGAAAGCTGAGGCTCAGAAAGAGAAAGAGATATTAGCGGCCCAGGAAGAAGCCGAGAAAGAAAAGAAGGAGGAAGTAAAGCAGGACCGCGGGCCTTTGCCGGAGGGTAATTTTGCCGCCTTAGTCAGCATGCTCACCACTCAGTCACTGTTCGCAATGGGCCTGCTGCATGTGAAGGGTCAGGAAGAAAAGGAGCCGGACCTGGAGATGGCAAAATACTATATCGATATACTCGAAACCATCCAGGAAAAAACCAAAGGCAATTTAACTCCAGAAGAAGAAACGGTTCTGTCCAATACCCTCAATGAGCTTCGTATGGGTTATGTCAAGGTCGCAGGATAAGTACATTGGCAAACATATTAGACAAAATAATTGCCGACAAAAGGCATGAAGTGCGCACTCGAAAAGAAAAGGTAAGTCTTGAAGAGCTTAAAGAGCAGGTCCGCACAATGCCGAAGTGCCGGAACTTCTACAAGGCCATCACCAAACCCAACAGGCGTGGCATAAATGTTATCGCAGAGGTCAAGAAGGCCTCTCCGTCTCAAGGGGTAATCCGTGAGGATTTCGAGCCTGTAGCGATTGCGAAAACTTATCAGAAATGCGGCGCCGACGCAATCAGTGTTCTTACCGATGAAAAGTATTTTCAGGGTCGTCTCGAATATATAAATCAGATACGCGGGGCGGTAGATTTACCTGTTTTGCGAAAGGATTTTATCATCGAGCCCTGGCAGGTTTATGAAGCCCGGG
This sequence comes from Sedimentisphaerales bacterium, assembly GCA_032250555.1. Classification (GTDB taxonomy): domain Bacteria; phylum Planctomycetota; class Phycisphaerae; order Sedimentisphaerales; family Anaerobacaceae; genus NIOZ-UU13. The sequence goes on along the minus strand of JAVVFI010000002.1, from coordinate 5,997 downwards.
CCGCCGGCGCCGATGCGATACTGTTAATAGGCGAAGCACTAAAGCCAGGCGAACTGGCGGACATGATGATATTAGCGGCCGAGCTTACGCTGACGGTTCTTCTCGAAGTCCATCACGCCGATACGTTAATGGCTGTTCGAAGTATGATTGGTTTTCCTAAAAAAGGATACAGCGTTCTCGGAATCAACAACCGCAACCTGACAACGATGCAGGTTGATTTGAACAATACCAGCCGGTTAGCGGAACTTGTCGATAACAAAAATGAACTTGTCGCTGAAAGCGGGATAAAGACACGAGCCGATGTGGAAAAGCTAAAATCTGTCGGTGTAAGTGCGGTGCTGATCGGCCAGACGCTGTGTGAGTATCCTGACATTGCAGAGAAATTTGCGGAACTTTTCGGTTAACGGCTTAACAAAGGCGCAAGAATCCCGCCAGCAAGAAGGGGAGTTACAATTCATTTAACTTTTCTTTTGTGCTTGTTGTATTTTAGCCCATGTGTCACGCAAGCCCACCGTTCGATTAAATATCAGTTTGCCATCGGAGTTGTCCGGGTCAACACAGAAATAGCCCAATCTTTCGAACTGGTATCGGCTGAGCGGCACAGCACCTGATAGAGACGGCTCAATCCAGCAAGAATCGAGGACCTGGCATGAATCCGGATTCAGGTTTGATTTGAAATCTTCGCCTTCGTCTGTCTTGTCGGGATTTTCATTCGTGAACAAATGGTCATACAATCTCACCTGTGCCTCGAGGGCTTTGTCTGCTGAAACCCAATGCAGGGTTGACTTGACTTTTCGGCCATCGGGAGCATCTCCGCCACGTGTTGCTGGATCATAAGTACATCGCAGCTCGACGATTTGGCCGTTTTCATCCTTAATTACATCCGTGCAGGTGATGAAGTAAGCGTATCGCAGGCGTACCTCCCGGCCGGGGGCCAAGCGGTAAAATTTCTTCACAGGCTCAGCCATAAAATCATCCTGCTCAATATACAGCTCCCGCGAGAACGGGACTTTTCGAGTGCCGGCATTCGGGTCTTCGGGATTGTTAATAGCTTTGAGCTCTTCGACCTGATCCTGCGGATAATTCTCTATTACCACCTTGAGCGGTTTCAGCACAGCCATCACGCGAGGTGAGGTCTTATTTAAATCTTCCCGCAGGCAATGTTCCAAGAGTGCTATATCTACGGTACTGTTGAATTTATTGACACCTATACGTTTGCAGAATTCTCTAATGGCCCTCGGTGAGTATCCCCGTCTCCTCAAGCCTGAGATGGTTGGCATTCGCGGGTCGTCCCAGCCGCTGACGTGGTTTTCCTGGACGAGCTGCAGCAGCTTTCTCTTGCTCATTACGGTATATGTCAGATTGAGCCTGGCAAATTCTATCTGCTGCGGGTGATACGCTCCAAGCTCGTTAAGGAACCAGTCATAGAGAGGACGATGGTTCTCGAACTCCAGGGTACAAATAGAATGTGTAATTTTTTCGATGGAATCTTCAAGCCCGTGTGCCCAGTCATACATCGGATAGATGCACCATTTATCTCCGGTGCGGGGATGCGCTGCGTGGAGGATTCGATACATAACCGGGTCGCGCATATTAACGTTGGGGGATGACATATCGATTTTAGCCCGCAGTGTGCGCGAGCCATCAGGGAATTCACCTTTCTTCATCCGCTCGAAGAGGTCAAGATTTTCATCGATGGAACGGCTGCGATAGGGGCTGTCTTTCCCCGGTTCGGTCAGAGAGCCGCGATATTCTCTTGTCTGCTCGGCCGTGAGGTCACAAACGTAGGCACTGCCCTTTTTTATAAGCTCAAGAGCATATTCATACATTTGCTCGAAGTAGTCCGAGGCGTAATACAGATGCTCGTTCCAGTCCCAGCCGAGCCAGCGAACATCTTCTATTATGGAATCGATATATTCCTGTTCTTCCTTGACTGGATTGGTATCGTCAAAGCGTAAATGGCAGAGGCCGCCCTTATTTTCGGCTGCGATACCGAAGTTCAGACAGATGCTCTTGGCGTGCCCGATATGCAGATAGCCGTTCGGCTCCGGTGGAAATCGTGTTACGACACGACCATCCCATTTGCCGGTTTTCAGGTCTTCAGACACAATCTGTCGAATAAAATCAAGATTAATATTTTCTTCTGTGTTAGGTTTTTCCACGGTTTATATTTCCTAATTTTAAAATTCAATTAACTAATCTTTATCAATGATGACAATTTATCATATAGTTATTGACTCGTCCAGTATGTCGTTGCGAACAAAGTATCGCCATAGGAAAAGGAGGATTATTGAAGCGCCGGCGGCAATCAGGCAGATAAGCTGTGATAAAGTAAGAGGGCCAAGAACCATAATAGCATTGTGCCACGCCATTTTTCATATTTCAATTTTTTGAAGATTACAAGAATGCACATAACGACCAGGATTTCGTAAATCTGTGTCGGGTGAAGCGGTATGCCAGCCGGTGCGCCTCTTGCTCCTTCAGGAAAACTGATTGCCCAAGGCAGAGAGGATGCTTTGCCATAGCAGCAGCCGTTAAATAAGCACCCAAGTTTTGCAAATATCCAGGGGACGGGAATAGACATTGCAACAAGGTCAAGTGCCGCACGTCTTTTTTTGGTTAAAATCAATGCCAGCGGCACAGCTAAAATAAAATAAGCCAGCAGCCCGCCCCACACTCCCCCCTGCATATAGTGCCTGATGCTCAACAGGGTCCTAAAATCAAATTGTGAGCTTTGGATATCGTATAGTATCTTGGCTCCAACGGTCATACCTTCCATATAGCAAATCCCGACAATAATCCAAACACGTCGCCGGAGATTAAATCGTTTGGCGATAAAGTAACAAACCAGAAAATGACTGAGGATGCTCAGGATATACAGGATACTATATGTCGGCACCGGTCCGATTCGCGGGTACATTTGTTTATCCTTTCGTCAAGACTCAGCAGATGGCTTGGCTTTATTAAAATACTACACAGCTCGACAAATTGACAGAGGTAAATGTTTTTGATTTCAAATGCAGGCCTTACAAATATGCCAGCCCTAAGTCATAACTCTTGACAAACATCGCGGTATAACTTATCCTGTTTCTTTTACGTATTTTCCGGAATTAACGAGGTTAATAATGGTCGTAACACGTTTTGCCCCATCGCCAACGGGTTATCTGCACGTCGGCGGAGCACGTACAGCTCTTTTCAACTGGCTCTGTGCCAGACGGATGGGCGGAACATTTATTCTGCGCATCGAGGACACGGACCAGAAACGAAACACCCCGACGGCTGCCCAGCAGGTTATGGACGACCTGCGGTGGCTTGGAATCGAGTGGGACGAAGGGCCGGAAGCAGGCGGACCGAACGGGCCGTACCTGCAATCTCAGCGGATGGACATCTATGACAAATATATAAAGAAACTGCTCGAAGAAAAAAAAGCCTATTACTGTTTCGATACCACAGAAGAGCTTGATGCGTTTCGCAAAGAAGCAGAAGCTCAAAAAAGGTCCTTTTCTTATCCGCGTCCGAAAGAGTTTCCGAGTGAAAGCGATGCTGAAAAGGCAAAAGCTCAGGGCCGAGACGTAACGGTCCGCTTTGCCGTACCGCAGGATGTTCCTTTGGTGATTACCGATATTGTTCGCGATGAAATTACATTTGCGCCGGGTGAGATAGCCGACTTTATCATTCAGAAAAGCGACGGATTTCCAACATACAATTTTGCCTGCGTGGTCGATGACTATCTGATGAAGATTACACACGTTATTCGCGGCCAGGAGCACCTGATGAACACGCCGGGCCAGCAGGCACTGTGGAAAGCCCTGTTTGGTGATAGCCAACTGCCAAAATATGCCCATATGTCCGTAACCATCAGTGATTCAGGAGGAAAACTTTCCAAACGCGAGCGCCCAAAGGCCCTTCGTAACGCAATTAAGGCGAGGCAGGAAATCGATACAGGAAAGCTCGCCGAGGTCGCCGGCATTGCGCCCGAAGAGCTTGATTCTTTTATTAAGGGCAAGACCACTCCTGATATGCCTGTTATTGATGCTATGGCCGAATATCTCGGCGTCGGTCTGCCGGAAATTAATATTGTCGATTTCTTCAAAAGCGGCTATCTGCCAGAAACAATGGTTAATTTTCTTGCTCTTTTGGGTTGGAATCCGGGTGATAATCGCGAGATTATGCCGATTGGCGAACTAATCGAGTCTTTTGACCTTTCGCGGTTGAGCAAGGCCAACAGCCTGTTCGACCGAAAGAAGCTTCTGTCTTTTAATATGGAACATTTGAAGATGGCGCCGCCGGAGAAAGTTTTAGAGCATTTCAGAGCTTACTTGAAGACCGTCAACTCTCCGGTGGATTCAGCAGAAGACGAGCTTCTTTCAAAAATAATAAAACTCTGCGAAGGGACAAGAACCTTAGTTGATATGGAGCGTAAAAGCAGATTTCTCTTTTTAGACAACAACGAAATTCAATACGACGAAAAAGCGGCTAAGAAGGTTCTGCTTAAGAGTGACGGATTAGCGATTTTGGCAATTGTGCGCGATAAACTCGCGGCGATGGAGCAATTAACAGAGCAGGGGATCGAAGATATGCTTCGCTCATTGGCGGAGGAAAAACAGGTAGGCTTAGGTAAAGTCGCCCAGCCTTTGCGTGTAGCCATTTGCGGGAGCACGGTTAGTCTGCCTATATTCGAATCAGTCCAGTTATTGGGAAAAGAGAATACCTTCGCCAGAATAGATGCTACACTTAAACAATTTGCAGATGTTGGTTAGGCAAAAAATAGAGGCTAAATATGAGAAATTCGGAAGAAAAGCTCCAACTTAAACAAAATTTCAGAGATCAACTTCAGAAGCGTGTCAAATTATTCAACAAGGCGGTTTCAACTGATGGTGGCGACTGGGTTATAAAAGGTTTCATTGATATTGCAAAGAATATCTACACAATTTCTGCCGACACCAAAGTCATTTCAAAAATAATGGAACTTCTTCTATTTCCAAAGCTTTGTGATTTTGCTGAAGAATACAATTATAAGATGGTTCTTTGCAAAGAACAAAACTTTTACCTTGACGTTTCATTTATAGACAACAAAAATCGTAAATTCGCTCTTGACATCAAGAGCACTTATCGAAAAACCCAAAAAACTGTGAATGGTATGACATTAGGAGCCTTTACTGGATACTTCAGAGACAGAAAAAGCACCAAAAATATTACTTTCTCTTACGATGAATATACAGGACACTTTGTACTGGGAATTATTTATTCAAGGAAAGATGACGCCTCAGACGAGAAAAATATATATCATTTAAATGATTTAAAAAACATAACATCTGTCATCCATGATTTTACTTTTTTCGTTCAAGAGAAATACAAGATCGCTCTTGACCGTCCTGGAAGCGGCAACACAAAGAACATAGGCTCAGTCATCAATGCTGATTCCCTGATACAAGGAGAAGGACCCTTTACAGAATTAGGAGAAACTATTTTTAACGATTACTGGATGTATTATCTCACAAAAGACATGGCGAGAGCTGTTGATCTAAAAATCGTGCCATACAAGAATCTCAAACAATATAAAGAATACAAAAAGCTATAGAGATAATAAATGAGAACAAAATCCACTCTTAATGATAAAAGGCAGATGACTTTTCTGGAAGATGACGCCATATTTCCGTCTACTCGTTTCCAAGGCAGCAAACTTAAAATAGTAGATTGGATTTGGGGTGCCCTGAAAGATTTGAAATTCAATACCGTTCTCGATGCTTTCGGCGGCACCGGCAGTGTTGCTCACATACTAAAGAGTAATTACAAACAGGTTACATATAATGATATACTGAAATTTAATTGGTATATTGGGACAGCGCTTATTGAAAACAGTAAGGTACAACTCTCAGAAAAAGATGTTAAATTTATTTTGAAGGAACACCGGAAGAACTTATTAAATCAGATGATATTGTAATAAAAGATTTTATCAACAGAACTGATTTCAGCGCATAGATGTCAAAATTAAAA
>JAVVFI010000029.1:0-21787 GCA_032250555.1 Sedimentisphaerales bacterium | reverse complement strand
CAAACCCAATTTCAGAAATGATATAATGAGCGCAAACCTAAATATGACAAGTAATTACGAAGTTTTATCCGCTTTGCAGGGCCAAAAAAACAAACCCAATTCAAACCCAATTCAAAGCCAATTTAACCCAAAACAAACCCAATTTAACCCAATTCAAAGCCAATTCAAACCCAATTTCTCTTATTTCTTTTGTCTTAAGTCTTGTGCCTTGAGTCTTGTCTCTGAGGTGCTATACTCAAAGATATTAAGAGCTTATCCTGATAACCCAGTCGTTATGAGAATGAGCGAAAAGTTCGAGGCCAATATGGAAAAACAAAAAACCGCCTATATTTACGCCGCCGCCGCAATCTTGTCGTGGGCTACCATAGCCGCCGCCTTCAAACTCTCACTCCCTTATTATTCGGATGTCCTGGATTTACACATTTTGCATCTATTATTTTACGCCTCGCTCATAGCATCTATCGCCCTTTTTATTCACCTGTTAATTTCGAAAAAATTGATTTTACTAAAGTCCTTATCGAAAAACGATTATTTCCATTCCGCCCTGCTGGGTTTTCTAAATCCGTTCCTATACTACATCGTCGTACTTAACGCATACAACATACTCACCGCCCAGGAAGCAATGACAATAAACTGGCTCTGGCCCATGACCCTTGTTTTGCTGTCGATACTCCTGCTGAAACAAAAAATCAAAACAAAGGGCATCATCGCAATAACCATCAGCTTTTTCGGCGTGTATATCATTGCCACAAGAGGAAACCTTTTAGGATTTAAATTCACCAATCCTGTCGGCGTATTATTGGCATTAGGCAGCACTATAATATGGTCATTGTTCTGGATCTATAACACAAAGGATAAAAATGATGAAGCAGTTAGATTGTTCCTGAACTTTACATTCGGCACAATATTTATTTTCATATCGATACTGTTTTTCGATAAAATGAAAATGCCCGATATTAAAGGTTTGCTCGGTGCTGCCTATATCGGATTATTTGAAATGGGGATTACTTTCCTGTTATGGCTAAAGGCATTAAAATTATCGAAAACAACCGCCCATGTAGCGAATTTAGTTTACTTGGCTCCGTTCTTATCTCTTTTAATAATCTCTTTAGCGGTCGGCGAAACAATCGTCTTATCAACGATAATAGGTCTGATTTTTATTGTCGGCGGAATAATACTACAGAAACTATAACCAAAGAAACTAAAGGCAAATAAAATGACAGCAATTAGCAAACGTTCAATATTGATAATCTGTTCAGTGGCATTAATAGCTGGTTGTGCAAATTCGAATAAGTCAATCAAGAACAGCTCAGCCCCAGTTATAAACACAGAAGCAAAAATCCTGAATGTCCTTGAGGACATGTCAAACGATCAAAACTATGCCCCGTGGAATATTACAAAGGAAGAAGGCAGACTGCTCCGGATATTAACGGAAACGGCCGACGCAAAAAACGTCGTCGAAATCGGCACCTCAGTCGGCTATTCAACCCTCTGGTTCTGCCTTGCCCTGCGAACGACCGGCGGCCAAATAACCACTCACGAAATCGATCCCTACCGTATAGATATAGCCGAAGAAAACTTCAAAAAAGCCGGCGTCAGCCATCTCGTTACTATCGTCGAAGGTGACGCCCATGAGAATGTTACTCGTCTAAAAGAACCTGTTGATATCCTTTACATTGACGCCGACAAAGCCGGGTACTTCGATTACTTCACAAAGCTTCTCCCCTTAGTGCGTCCAGGCGGACTCATCCTGGCCCATAACACTACCGACCAGGCATCAGATATGAAAGACTACCTGAAGGCCATAACCGAAAACCCTGATCTGGAAACCATATTCCTGTTCAAAAAACCCAGCGGCCTCAGTGTCACCCTCAAGAAACGCAGATAAATTGACAAAAAAAACGGCCCAATATTTTGAGCCGTTTTAATTGATAAACTCTTTGATAAATAAATAGTGTATTACCAAAAGCAAGCCTTATACATGCTTAGGTACAACGAACGGTTTACGATACGGACGGCTCAGGAGCTTATTCGCCGCCGGGTTATCAACAAACTTCTCGGCTGAAGCATCGAACTTGAGTTTGGGTCCGAGACGATACGTACTTCTCGCTGGGTCAACACCGATAGCCCTGGTATTATCAAGAACCTTCTTTACGCTGTCACAGACGATTTTGCAGTCACCAAGAGTTTCTGCATCTTTACCGAAGGGAACTTCCTGACCCATTCTATAGGAGATATTACCAAGATGACAAAGAGCACTGGAAAGATGTGCCTCAAGAATATCAGCATAGAGATTCTCACGCTTACGGCTGCGAACACAACTTATGAAGTTCTCGAAGTTACCCTCAGGCCGCTCGGGATAATCCACATCCACAAGTGCTTCTCCCTTATCGCTTCCATTAGGATAAAACTTTCCGCCTTTGATAGCACCTTCTTCAAGATAGAATTCGTTGGTGACTTGATTTGGGAAGTCTTTATATTTGCCAACCAGACCACGAGTCTCAAAAACCAGAAGCGTCCCGTCATAATCAAATATGCATAACTCCTGATTCGGTGTCTGGGCCTGGTCTTTGAAATAGTTCGGACCTTCGACCCATCGGCCACCCATACTTATCACACTCTTAGGCAGGGTAGCGCCCTTAATAGCCCAACGTGCGATATCCATCTGATGCACACCCTGGTTACCCATATCGCCATTGCCGGTGTCCCAGAACCAGTGCCAGTTGTAGTGAACCAGGTTCTCATGGTAGGGTTGCATCGGAGCCGGGCCAAGCCAGATATTAAAGTCGAGGTTTTTGGGAGGTGTTTTAATAGGTTTATATCCGATGCTCCACCTCGGCTTACAACAGTAGCCCTTTGATACAAGCAGCTTACCGTATTTGCCGCTCTGAACAGCGGCAATCTGATGTGCCCAGTCGTTACTGGCACGACTCTGTGTACCGTGCTGAACAATTCTCTTGTACTTTCGAGCAGCCTCGACGCATTTGCGTCCTTCAAAAACATTATGACTGCAAGGTTTTTCTACATATACATCCTTGCCCGCCTGGCATGCCCAAACTGTAGCAAGCGAATGCCAGTGGTTGGTCGTAGCGATGGAAACAGCATCGATGCTTTTATCATCCAGCAACTCCCGAAGATCGATATATGTATCAACATTTTCGTTACTGTCCTTAAACGGTTTGGCACGACGCTCAAGCACTTTTGCATCAACATCACAAAGCGCAGCTACTCGCACACCTTTTATATCCCGATATTCATTAATGTGTCCGCTGCCCCGGCCATTGATACCTATTACAGCCACCTGAACAACGTCGTTCGCCCCTCGGGCACGGGAAAAAGGACTTGCCATCGTCAGACCAACACCTGCGGCCAATGAATGTTTCATGAAATTTCTACGTGTGATAGGCTTCATTTTCATCCTCCTGCTTGAACTTGTGTTAAATTTAATGGCCCGGACTCTTTACAAGCCAAAATGCTATTATTCATTAATCTTTGCGTGGTTTCTTTGGAATATTTTACAAGAATAACACCCTTAGAAACCATTCAACAAGATAATCGAAAAGAAAAATAAAAGCAAGAAACAAATTGAAAAAAACAAACACTTCAGCTTTTATTAAATTGTCATCAATTCATTTGTTCACTTAATGATTTCTTCGATTGTTCGAGCAACGATATAATCCGGAAGCTTTCTCAGGGCTGGTTCCGCTTTATAAGCAGATATAATGCTCTTATCGGGAAATGCTCCTACTTCTTTGATAAGTTCCTCTGCCAGAAATTCCAATCGTTCCTCTATTTCTCCTGCCTGTGTTTTACTGCGGGCAGCTCTTACCAAATTCTCAAATTCAGCCCGGCTGTCATACCAATCGATCTGCATTTCCAACTCAAATGCTTCCTTCGTTCGAGTTTGGTCAAAAGTATATTGAATGCCAAATGGATTATATGTCTCGATTCGCTCATCTACAAAAGCGAGGCATGCTTCTTTGTATGCTGTAAACTTATCCTCGTCAAAATCCTCAAATCCGCATTTTTCAATTTCCTTTGTCAGCAGTTGTTCCACTTTTGTTATTAAAAGTTCCTTGTCAGCTTGAAGCCGCTCATAAAGGGCTTCATAATACGCCTTCAAAAGTAAACTCGTATCAGTCATCAGTTATTGAGTATCAATGTTTATAACCGGGTGTTCAATTCGCATTTGCACTTAGGACAAAGGATTCGCATGAAATCGCTCGTTTGGAAGTTTTTGCCGGATTGCTGCTGCCCAATATCCTGTGGCTCCTGGAGCAGCTCTCTGCTCTTGGCTATTAATAAAGAAGGATTAGTATAGACTAATGCGCCAAGTTTTTCATAAAGCCAGATAAGATGCTTTTTTGTCCCTATCAATTCACCACATTTTTCACAAAGCTGAAGCTCGAATTCGTTAATCTCGACAGCATCTTCTCTGTTCAGTACGGCCAGGTCACATTCATTCGAGAGTGCTATCCCTGATTCTGTTGTGCATGCGGTTTCACAATTTCCACAGGAAATGCAAATATCATATCGGAGTGTAATTTTCCTCACAGGGGGTGAAGCTTCAAGGTCGTCGGCCATGCTTAAACATCCCGGAGCAGGACAGACATTTACGCATGCCCCGCAGCCTATACAGGTTTCAAGGTCGAATTCTGGTTTACCTCTGTCTTTTTCCGATACTTCACCTGGCAAACGCAATTTTATACTCCATCAATTTATTTTTAATAATAGAGAATATTTTCATTTTCTCATTTCAGGGATACAGATTTCTTTTTTGTCGTTTATTTATTGCTCAAAAACGTCTCCCATAAACCAACGCCAGAAACCTTAACAACGATATCCTCGAATACATCTTCCGTATCATCTGCATGAACGTCTTGATAATCCAAACTTCCGTCCTCACAGGTTGTTACACACAATGGCTTTTCTCCCGGCTCTAATCTTCCTTTACATAAATCACATTCACCACTCGGATATTGTATTAAATTGTTGTATATCGTCCCAAACGGACAGGCTATTGCACAACTTCCACAGCCGGTGCATAATATATTCGACCGTTTAATAATATCAGCATGAAAATTATCTTTCGGCACTTTCTCCAACGCCCCCCGTGGCCCGGTACTAACTAATAACATTCTGTCCACCAAACCGCCTTTTTCATTCGGGACTTTTTCTAAAGCTCCATGTGGGCAGGCTTTGACACAAGGCGCCTCCTCGCACCTTCTGCATATCAATGCAAAGCGAATCAGCTCCAGAAGTGAATCAAATCCTTTGTTCTGCGGATGCTTCTTATACGAGCACTGTACTCCAGACTCTCTCTGAGGTTTACATTTAACCAAATCAATTATTAACTTCGTAGCCATAATTACTAATCTCTAATTTCAAATCTGATAATCTTAATACAATACTTTTCAATCCCAGATATCCGGATGCCCCTTTATCTGCTCGTAAGTAAACACCGGACCATCCTTACAAACATAATACTTTCCCATCATGCAATGGCCGCACTTGCCTACCCCACAGCTCATATTTTTCTCCATCGAAAGATATATTTGTTCCGGGCTGAAGCCAAACTCCAATAGCTTCAAGGTACTGAATTTCATCATAACCGGCGGCCCGCAAACTATCGCTGCCGCGTTTGAAATATTAACATCATCAGAAGAAAGTATAGTGGTTACTACACCAATATTACCGTCCCAGCTGCCGTTTGCTACTTCTATGGTCAGTTGTATATCAACGCCATCAATTTTCTGCCAGGAGTCAAAAAGATTGTTTTTATAAATAAGATCATCAGGTGTTTTAGCGCCAAACCGGCATACAACAGAATTAAAATCACTCATTCGGCCAACAAGAGTTAAAAACAAAGACCTTATTGTCGCTATTCCAATGCCTTCACCGATGATATAGATGTCCTTATCAATAAAATCATCAATAGGAAATCCATTTCCATAAGGACCACGAATGCCGATTTTTTGCCCCTTTTCGCAATCATGCAATAAAGCAGTCAAATGGCCGACTTTCTTAATCGTTATTTCCATATTTTTATCTTCTGAAGGTAATGATGAAGGGGTAAATGGCGCTTCACCGACTCCTGGTAAAGTCAGCTCCACAAACTGTCCTGGTTCGAACTTAAATGGTTCCGGCAGCACAACGGAAAAGCTTTTAATTGTCGGCGATTCTTCTATTATATCAACAATTGTACCGTTTATAGGTTGGTAAAGATTTCTTATCATTTTAGTACTTCCGCTTTTGTCATGTCTTTACCTTGAGCTCTTTGTTCAACTTTTGTAATACCTCACGGATATCAATTTTGCCGGCTTCTGCATCAACACATCTGCCGCAACCAACACACATATCGATACCATATCGCTCAAAAAAATATGAAAACTTATGCATAAAACGATGTCTTAGTCTGCTGCCAAGTGATTTACGTGGATTTGCACCACCAGCCACTTCAGCGTAACCAATCCTCATGCAACTGTCCCACATCTTCATCCTGGTAAAATAATCCTTTTTCCTGTTGTCATATAAATAGAAACAATGACATGTCGGACAAATCCTTGTGCAAGCCTGGCATTCGACACAAGTTGTTGCTTTTTCTTCATAAACAGCAGAATTCCGGCTATTTTTCACAAGTTCATTAACCGGTAATTCGAATTTGAGATGGACGTTATTCTGCTCAAGTTGTTTTTGTGTTTCGATTCTTATTGTGTCACGTTCAGCTGATATTTTGTCTCTCATCTCATTAAAAAGCCCTGAGTGCTTGTCAATAAATTCTTTACCCTTCTTCGAACCGGATTCGACAATAAAATGATCCTTCACCCTGGAAATATTCAAATCAAACCCGTCTTGAGCAAAGGGCTTGCCGCCTAAAACATTGCAAAAACAACTATCGGCCGGTTCTGTGCAGTCTGTTGAGATTATGAACATTTCCTTACGCCGAGATACATACAACAAATCCTCATAATCCTCTTCCATGAAAACTTTATCAAGGATTTCAATCGAACGTAAATCACAGTATTTTAAGCCGTAAACTGCGAAAGGCTTTATATCCTTCGGCTTAAAAGGTTTCGGGTAAACCGCAGCAATCTCTCGCATGGGTAATAAAAACTCTTTTACAGGCGTACAAGTACGGATGTTATTGAATTCAACCCGGACATTGGCAGAAGGGTCATATCTATTATATACATAATGCCCTCCGGACTTTTTCGGAACATAAAGATCCATCTCTTCAGCAAGAGCATCCAGAATCGGCTTTAATTCATTTATCAGAACAGTCTGTATTATACTGACCAATATTTACCCCTTAATATTCATTCTTATTAAACAACACAATAACATTTTGCGATTTACCTTGTCGGCAAATAATAAGGCAGACGAGCCATATCCATTGCAATATCAATGGTTATTACTTTGACTTTTTTTGACACTGCTAAATAACACGGAGAAAAATTTAATATTCCTCTTACACCAGAATTGACCAACAAATCCGCAATCTCCGGAGCAGCTTTACGTGGTACTGCCATAACTGCAAGTTTCATTTTCCTTTTCTGTATAGTCTCCAGATTAGATATGTTTTCAATAGTTATGCCCTTTATTGTTCTACCAATCTTTTTAGGATTAACATCGAAAGCCGCCGCGATATCAAGGCCATATATACCAAAACCTGGAAAAGCTAATATTGCCATACCAAGATTGCCTACTCCTACCAAAGCAGCTTTTGGACTATTATTTAGTTTGAGGATTCTTTTAATTTCTTTTATAAGTTTTTCAACGTCGTAGCCTACCCCACGAGTTCCAAAATCACCAAAGTACGAAAAATCTTTTCTTATTTGCCAGGGATAAACACCAACGTAATCTGCCAGATTATCACTTGATATGTTTTTTCGGCCCTGCTCAAACGCAAGAATTAATCCCCGCAAATATAAAGGCAGCCGTCGAATAGCTTCATCTGGTATTCTGCTGTATCTCATAATTTATACCATCTTACCTATAGTTTGTGCTTGTGTACACATTCACAATATCTACCCGCTGCATTGTATATATATTCGTTATATCCATCAATAATATTAACTTTATTTTTTTGGTGATGTTTAAATATATCCGCTTGATTATTTTGAAGCTTTATTTTAGGGCCAATAATGTAGATAATCACAAAATGTATTGAGTTTTGATATAATAAAAAGGAGCATGCAGCTAATAAATCGCCACATGCTCCGAATTTATAAACAATAATTTACTATTGTCTTGGCCTTGCAGATACTTCGCATCCCAGTTTGGCCATAATCATTTTTCAACCACAAGACTTACTCAACAATAGTACCGCTTACTTCTACATTGTCGATCGCCCACCACCAGTCATTGCCGGCATCGAATAAACCAAACGTCAAAACCACCTTCGCAGCTCCCTTAGGAATGTGTAAATCTACGATGATAGTTTCATTAGTTGATGTATCGGGCTTAAAGTTCGCACTACTCGGGTCGGATTCCCATCGGAATAGCTCTATCGGTTCTGCTCCGTCGAAAGATGCTGTAAGATTTCCCGTCTGATGATAATTGCTGTCAAACTCGGGCCGCCAGCTTGAATCGAATTTAATCTGAACCGAACCGGTTTCAAAACCGGCTATATCAAGTGAAGGCGTACTAAGGAAGGTCTTATACCAGCCTGATGCCGCCGAATCTGTATGATCCGCATCATCCCATTCATCCGGATCGGCCACAGCTACAGTTCCTTGTCCCAGTTCGAATTCAAGACGTCGTTGATTGCCTGCGACGCCGATCCACCAATCCTTATTGGTAAAGGCCCATCCGGCCCACTCGGTCACACCGTCAGTAGCTGGATCACCTATTCCCGGCACACCACTTTCGTCAACTATCCAACCCTCGGGCGGCATATCCGTCCAGACTTCATCACCAGAACTCTCATCCACATTCGGGCCAAGCTCCAGGCCTTCGAAATCCTCTGCAAGGATCATGATTCTTTCTCTCGGAATTCCGCTGATCTGCACGTTGTCAATTGCCCACCACCAATCATTGCCGGCGTCGAGCATACCAAACTTGACGACCATCTTTTTAGCACCTGATGGCCGTTCGATGTTAACTGTAACAATCTCACTGGTGGCATCCGGCTTAAATGATGCTCCAGGCTGAGATTCCCACAGCAGGACCTCAACTGGTTCATCACCGTCAAATTGTACCGTGACATTGGCAGTCTGTGTGTCTTCCGCTCGCCAGCTCGAATCAAATTTGAGCTGCAATGTATCCGCTCCGGTCTTTATCCCGGAAACATCAATCTCAGGTGTACTGAGGAAGCTATTCAGCAAACCCTCAGCACGGGGCAGATCATCCCATTCATCCGGATCGGCAATCGCCACCGTACCGTTTGCCAATACGAATTGACTGCGCTCCTGGTCACCGGCTGTCTGGGCCCACCATGTTTTATTCGCGAAACTCCATCCGGCCCACTCAGTAACACCATCATTGGCTGGATCGCCGGCTCCTGGAACACCACTATCATCAATTGTCCAGCCGTCCGGGGGACTCTTAGTCCAGACTTCGTCGCCTGTAAGTGCCTCATCCACGTTCGGCCCCAGGACCAGGCTTTCGAAATCCTCTTCAAACAGCAGAATTTTTCCTGTAGTTGGTATGCGACGAACCACTTGAATATCATCGATTAGCAGCCTTCCCTGGCCGCCGAGTTCTGGATTCTCTTTTTCTCCGACTCCAATGGCAATCTCTTTAACCGCTGTTAAGTCAACACCCGCAGTCTGGAATTCTTCCAGAGAAATTGCCCACAACTGCCAGTCATCAGCAAAAACTGCTTCCTGACCGTTTGGATGATACACCGTGCCGGATGTACCGGCGGCATCTTGTAATCTTAAATACAACGGATCGGGAAAATTGCTCCCTATTCCTATATCCTTCGACTCAATGAGCGGTCCGGGCGAGCCGGCCGTGACGTTAGAAAACGTTGCCTCACATGTGGCTTTGGAATTGTGGGCAGAGACAGCAAGTCCTATGTACACACTCTGGTCCATCGGCATGCTCCAGCTTGATGGATCTGCCGGATCATTACTCATAACAGGCAGCCAGTTGACGCCATCAGTAGAGTGCTCAGCGGTAAATACGTTATTGGCCGAACGCGTCAGCTTGATCCAATGCGGACCGGTAATCGTGCCGGTATCCGTATGAGTACTGTGACTATCCTGGCCCACATTAGACCTGAACTGAAAAGCAACTCTTCCCGACGATGTTATTGCCACCATCGCATGGATTGAGTCCGCCTCCAGCGTGCTGCGAATCATCACACCCGCCTTGGCCCAGGAATGAGTATCACTTACGCTCTCGACCTTCGCCACAATCGAACCGGGTCCATCGAGAGTTTTGTATGCAAAGTGAAATTCGTCAGATGTCCCTCCTATGTCCGCCCCGGAGCCGGTCATGATATAGGTTTGAGTCGCCGCATCTAAGCTGATGCTGCCAACGCCCCTTTGCCTGCCCTGAAACCATAGAGTCAATCCCATCAGTCCGTTCAGGGTATAGTCCTGTGAAGTATCAAACGTACGCACAACTTCAGAATAGGACGCGATGTTGTTATCATAGAAAAACGGCATGGACTGGACACCACTATGAACGATGGTTTGCTCAGCAAAAGGAGGATCTGTATAACCTGCCTGAGAACCATTTGCCGGGTTGTCCCATCCGTCTGTCCAAATATCATATATCCTGTCGGGTGGATAATCGTTGTAATCCTCGAAATCATCCACAATAACAAACTCAGCCGTTGTAAAGCTCCAGATGTCACCGGGCATGCTCGTGCCATCGGATGACTGCTCGTCAATGCGCCAATAATATGTAGCTCCCGGCAATAGCGTACCAGGATTGAAGCTTAGTGCCGCCTGGTTGCCTTGTGACGTTCCGCCGGCTCCAGCAGCCACATCGGCCTCGCTGGTTCCAAGGTAAACATTACGAGAAACCGCATCGAGGGCGGGAGCCCAGCTAAGGATTTCATTTGTCATTACTTCCGTTTGACCATTTGCAGGCTGTGGCCTCCACGCGGTCGCTGATGTGGTGGAGCTGTTGAACAATTCCATCACCTCTGCATCGGAGAGATATCCTTTATAAACACGGGCCTCGTCAACAGTACCTATCAGAAAATCACTTGGTACATCGCCATCCCATTCCTGTCCGAGAGACCAGCGGTCATCCGCGCTGAGACTGAAATTCGCCTCGTGAGTATTTTCCTGTACACCATCGACATAAATATAACCGGTACCGTCCCGCCGCACATACGTCAGCATGTGCCACTGGTCGTCAGTAACGATGGTTGTCGAATGGCCTTCGTAACCATTATCATCATACATCGCCAATCTCTGGTTTTCGGTAGCGAGCAAAGCCACATTACCGCCGGTACCTGTATTGATTGAAAACCAATCACCTGTATCCACTGTCTTGACCCAGGCGCTCATGGTGATGTCATTACCCTGAATATTATCAGCAACGCCATCCATCGTTATATAGTCGTCTCCATCAAGGAATACTCCCTGACCGAGCCAGCCATCGACATACTCCGGGTCTCCGGCAAGAGTCGCCTCATTATTCAAACCGGACGAATCCAGCGTATCTCCCTCGAACGTCCACCACCCTGCAAGATCAGCTGCATTGACAGTGCTTCTCAGAAACAGACTCAACACTAAAACAATGGATAAATTGATCAATTTTCTGGACATCATAAATCATCCTTTTGAAATATACGAAAATGAAAACAATCCTAATTCAAAAGCCAATAGTGATTATCGTAAATGGAAACAAATCAAAAAATGCTTATCCTCCATCACAAAGCTACAAGTACTCGGCAATTCCACATAAACCGATGAGAGTATTTTCTCGGGTACATGTTTAACTAATTATATTTATACCAAATTCACCGCCTCTTCGTCAAGAATAATACTTGTTTGAGACATTGAGTGTTTTTGACAGTAACACGTTGAATTCAAGAACTGAGATTGAAACAAACAGCATCGATTATCAATTCTTCATTGACATTACTTAAGAGCATGCCATAATATAATTCATATAACCTGCAAACAGGATCTGCCGGATTTTTGTATTAAAAAGGCTCGGGAAGGAAATCCTTCATAATGACATGCATTCTTCACAAGGATCCAAATACACTTCAACAATAACGAGATTAATGACGTAGAGAAAACTGTTATGTATAAATGCTTCAAACTTTTTCAACCAAAAGCGATTTCTGTAACTGTACGCGCATGTATTGGCAGAGCCGTATTTTTATTGTTGATATTTGTCGCAGCTCAGCCTGTTCCGGCCGGTACGGCAGAAGAATATACAGTTGAGGTCGGGCCTTATGTACAGGTTAACAGTCCATCCGCAGCTTCGGTTTACTGGGATACACCAGATATATGCAACTCCATCGTAGAATACGGTACAACCGAATTGCTGGGTCTTCGAGCAGAGGATTTTTCAAACACATCCTCTCATAAGGTAATACTAAACAACCTGCAATACAGGACAAAATATTATTACCGTCTCGGCTATACCAAAGGCACAACAGAGCACTTTACTGATATCTATACATTCGATAACGCCATCAATTATAACCGCATGGACTGCTCCAATATAGATTCACCCTATCCCATAAACTCACTTAGCCCACTTTATGAAAACGCCGCCGAACACATACTCAATCAAACCGGCATCAAGAAAGGCTTTTGTCTGGTCTATGGCTGCGGTCAGGGACGACTGGCCTTCGAATTGGCTAAACGCAGTGACCTTGTAATTGTTGGTGTAGATACGGATTCGATCAATATAAAAACTGCAATTAATAAACTGATGGAGGCGGGGATTTATGGGGCACGAATAAAAATACGAAAGGTTGATTCGCTGAAAAATCTGCCGTTTACCAAATATTTCTTTAACCTTATAGTCTCCGACAACATTCTTTCTGGAGATAAGCCTGTCGGATCTGATGACGGCTATGTCTATTGTATCAGCGCCGGCAACGGCTCCTTAATTTGGAAATACAGCCCATCCGGAGATACCCGACTTATAGGCAACAATAACAGTCTGATACCGATGTGGCCTGTCAGAACCGGAACTGCGGTGCTCGATGGAAAAGTATATTTTGCGGCGTCACTTGTGAGCTGGCAGCGTTCATATCTTTGCAGCATCGATGCCAAAACCGGCTCCGTTAGTGGTACAGGTCTTTATAGCATCTCGGGAGGAGTGACACCAATGGGTGCTATTCTGGCCTCACAAACCAACCTCTATCTGCTCCAGGGAAGATTGCCTCCTTATTCCTTCAATCGCTTCACTGGTTCTGCTTTAGGCACTATTGGCGAGCGAGGTCAGAGCGGCTGCTACGCCCTGTTGACACCTGATTCACGTTTTGTCCGCGGCAACGCAAAGTTCCACGAAGCCGGTTATGAGCTTGCTGAACACAATACTGAGTCCAAAGATCATATAGCTACTCACCCAAATGGCCGCCGTCTTGTCGTCTCTGGAAATACTGCTTATTTGTTAACGAAAACTTCACTTTCAGCTATTCGTCGAAGCAATGGAAGTTTAAGATGGTCGGTCCCCTGCGATTGCCCGTATGTTCTGATTCTGGCCGGTGATGTATTATTCGCCGGCGGTACCAACGAAGTAATTGCTTACAGCGCCGCCAACGGAAATGAACTCTGGCGTCGGGCCGTTAACGGTCGAGCAAGAGGACTGGCTGTCGCTGGTGGACGTCTCTTCGTCAGCTCAGATACTGGAAGCATTCATATGTTTGGTAATGACTAACTCAGACGTACTGACTCAGCAAAGACACAATGAACTTGCGAAAACTTCCCGGATTATGTAAAAGAGCCGCATAAAGAAATATTACTTTGATGAACTTTGGATAGCAGATATGGCAATTACACTTACTAAAGAATACAAATATTGGCGATACCGGATTTTCTCGCTGACCTGGCTGGCCTATGCCGGTTTTTATTTATGCCGTAAGAATTTCAGCATCGCCATGCCTTTGCTGAGTCAGGATCAGGGATTTACGGTAGACAATTTCGCGATGTTTCTGGGTCTTTACAGCTTCTTTTATGCAGCGGGTCAATTTTATAACGGTTTTTTATCAGACAAGTTCGGTCCTCGACTGATTGTAGGTATCGGCCTGTTTGTGTCAATATTGGCAAACATATTTATGGGTTTTAGCGCAGCACTGCTGGTATTTGGCTTGTGGTGGTGTATTAACGGAATCGGACAATCGACCGGATGGTCCGGAACCGTAAAAAATATGGCGCCCTGGTTCCGGCGACAAGAACGGGGAGTAGTTATGTCATGGTGGGCTACATGTTACGTAATCGGCGCAATTATAGCTACGGCCCTTGCAACGTTTATCGTAACACACCCCCTACTGCTGCGAGCAAATGACCTTAAAGATCCGTCTGGTCTGGCAATTCAACTGAGTGACGAGCGAAACTCACTCTCAAATTATCTCAGAGAGCAATTTTCAACCGAAAGTCAACAATTGCTCAGCGCTTATGATGGAACCGGCCCTGTTCCCGAAACACTGCTTCAGGCAATGGTATCAGAATTCAATACGGTACTCCAGGGTCCATGGCTCTACGACAAACAACGCTTTGCAGGCATCCAGTTATCAGATAGAACCACTAAGAACATAGAGAATTTGATTGCCAAAACACCCGAGCAGCGCAAAAAAGAACTTAAAGGCAAGAAGTGTACTTCCTTTAATAAGATCTTGTTGGAAGAAACCTATCCACAGAAATTCAAGTTGAAATGGCGTCGCAGCTTCTGGGTACCGTCGGCAGTGTTAACGCTTATAGCTTTGAGTTTTATCACTTTCACGCGTAACAGACCCAGCGATGCAGGCCTTCCGGAAATTGCCGAAGACGGTACCTATGATAGCGAATCAGCCGAGAATGTAAAAAATAACACAAAATTGTCATCAATAGAAATTCTTGCTGTTGTTCTGAAAAATCCCATTGTATGGATTATCAGTATTATGTATTTCTTCACAAAAATGGGACGCTATGCTTTGCTTTTCTGGCTGCCTTTATATATGGTCGAACATCTCGGCTACAGTCTTGCCGAAGCTGGTTATACTTCTATACTTTATGAAGGTGTGGGATTTGCCGGAGTTATTGCCGCCGGTTATGTTTCTGACAAACTTTTTCAGGCTCGGCGAATGCCGGTCGGGGCACTGGGGATGTGGGGCCTGGCCATAACTTGTTTTTTCCATCCCCAATTAGCCGCATGGAGCCACCTTGGTAACGCCATCGGAATATCTCTGATAGGCTTCTTTACCTACGGCCCGGATGCCTTGATGTCGGGAGCCGCAGCTATTGACGCATGTTCGCCAAAAGCTGCCGGATTAGCCTCCGGTGTCATTAATGGTGTCGGTTCCATCGGACAGATAGCATCGGGATTCATAGTCGCTTTTATTGCAAGTAAATACGGTTGGGACAACCTGTTCTATTTCTTCGTAGTAATATCCTTTATCGCAGGTTGCCTGCTCGCTTTAAAATGGAACTGGATCCCCGAAGCTCACAAACAGGTTTCTGAAAATAATTCGGACTCTATTTAATGAAAACAAAAAAACAGAAAGACAAAATACTCTTTACTCCGGGACCTCTGACAACCAGTCAGACCGTTAAGCAGGCTATGCTGCGAGACCTGGGATCACGTGATACTGAATTTATTGCAATTGTTCAGGAGATCAGGCAAAAACTGGTTGAACTGGGCCAGGCCAAACCCGATGAATACACAGCCGTTCTTATGCAAGGCAGTGGTACTTTCGGTCTTGAAGCTGTCGTTTCATCTACGGTCCCGCCTGACGGTAAGCTGCTGATAATTATTAATGGAGCGTATGGAAAACGCCTCGCCAAAATCGCATCAGTGCTGAATATTGATACCATCACACTCGAATATCCCGAAAACACAATACCTAACCTTCAGGAAATTGAAGACACGCTGACAACCGACAGGAAAATCACCTGCGTCTCAGTTGTTCATTGTGAAACTACTACAGGAATTATCAACCCTATCGAAGATATCGGCAAACTTGTTGTAAAATCCGGCGCTAAGTATTTTGTAGATGCGATGAGCAGTTTCGGTGCAGTGCCCATTCATCTCCCAGAGTACGGCATCGATTATCTTGTATCCTCCGCCAACAAGTGCATTGAAGGTGTCCCCGGTTTTTCATTTGTTTTATGCAAACTCAGCTCACTCAAGGAAACTGTCGGCTATGCACGCAGCGTGAGCTTCAACTTACTGGAACAGTATCAGGGGCTTGAAAAGAACGGCCAATTTCGTTTTACACCCCCTACTCATACTCTTGTGGCTTTTCGTCAGGCACTTGAGGAGCTTCAGACCGAAGGTGGTGTCAAAGGTAGAGCAGAGCGTTATCGAAAAAACTACAAAACTCTCATCGAAGGTATGCGTCAGATGGGATTTAAAGAATACCTCAAACCTGAAAACCAGGGATATATTATCACCTCGTTTCTTTATCCGGATGATTCTAATTTTTCCTTTGAAAAGTTTTATGAAAGTCTTAATCAAAAGGATTATGTTATTTACCCCGGCAAGGTCAGCGATGCCGATTGCTTCCGTATTGGTAATATCGGCCGAATCTCCGAAGCTGATATCAAAGACCTCCTGGTAGCTATCAAGTATACAATTACTGAGATGGGCGTTAAACTTAAATAAAATAATAATATATATAAGATGCGGTCTAAAAAGAAAATTCTCGACAACATGCTCTCGGAAGGTGACTTGAATATCTCTCCGCGTCGCAAGGACTGGGCGAAAAAGCACATTGACGCCGAGACTCAGCGTTGGCTTGATCTGGATGCCAGGTATTTTTTGCATCAGTCACTCTCAACTCCATGTTTGAACGTGCTGTCTGGATGTGAAGGCATTAACCTCCAGGACCTTCAGGGCCGTGACATTATGGACTTCCACGGCAACAACGTGCATCAGGTTGGATTTGCCAACCACCGGGTAATTAAAGCTATCAAGAATCAAATGGATCAACTTACTTTCTGCACACGCCGCTATACAAATATACCTGCTATAAAACTGGCTGAAAAGCTGGCCCAATTGGCTCCCGGAAATCTAAATAAAGTTCTCTTCGCACCAGCCGGAACAGCCGCTATTGGAATGGCCTTGAAACTGGCGAGGATGGCAACCGGTAAATTTAAGATGATTTCAATGTGGGATTCATTCCATGGTGCCTCGCTCGACGCCATCTCTATCAGTGGAGAAGCTATCTTTCGCAAAGACGCCGGCCCCCTCCTGCCCGGTACCGAGCACGTTCCCCCGCCCGACTGCTACCGGTGCCTCTGGGGATGCACAGAGAATAACTGCAATCTCAAATGTGCCGACTATGTCGAGTACGTTCTGAGCAAAGAAGGTGACGTCGCGGCCGTGATAGCTGAAACTGTGCGAAGCACGTCGATTGTCCCTCCAATTGGTTACTGGAAAAAAATTCGTGCAGCATGTGATAAATATGGAGCATTGCTGATACTCGATGAAATACCCCATTGTCTCGGCCGTACAGGAAAAATGTTTACCTGTCAGAATTTCGATGTTGTTCCAGACATGCTTGTGATTGGCAAAGGTTTGGGCGGTGGAATTCTACCATTGGCCGCTCTTATAGCCCGCGAGGATTTAGACATAATGCCGGACCGTGCCCTTGGCCACTATACACATGAAAAAAACCCCGTTGCCTGTGCAGCAGCAATCACAACAATTGAATGTATTGAAGAAGACAATCTGACGGCTAACGCAAAAAAAATAGGCCTTTATGCCATCGATAGAATGAACAAAATGATGCATCAGCATAAAATAATCGGGGCAGTCAGAGGCCTCGGCCTGATGATGGGGATGGAGTTGGTTAAAGACCGCAAGACAAAAGAAACGGCAACTGAGGAAGCTGAGCAGGTAATGTACAGCGCACTAAGCAAAGGGCTTAACTTCAAAGTAACAATGGGCAGTATCATAACTCTGACACCCCCGTTAACGATCACTGCTCAGCAAATG
Organism: Sedimentisphaerales bacterium; assembly: GCA_032250555.1. Classification (GTDB taxonomy): domain Bacteria; phylum Planctomycetota; class Phycisphaerae; order Sedimentisphaerales; family Anaerobacaceae; genus NIOZ-UU13. Next base: position 3,721 of record JAVVFI010000029.1, on the reverse strand, counting down.
GACAGAGCCTTAAATATTTTGGAGGAATGTCTTCAGGAAGTTGAAGGATAGGTATTTCAAAGGACACATTATTTAGTACTTTTTGAAAAAGGCAAACGAGAGCTTTGTCAAAAGATACTTAAAATTGAAAATATATGAAAGGAGTGTTATATGGATTTTGTATATAACAGAATCTATAAAGGTCCGGTCAAAATGGTTATTCTTGACTGGGCGGGAACAACTTTAGATTATGGCTGCTATGCCCCTGCGGTTGTCTTCATTGAGGTTTTCAAACGCCGTGGCGTGGAAATCACAATGGAGCAGGCCCGTCGCCCTATGGGCCTTAAGAAGCTCGACCACATCAGGGCAATTTCAAAACAGGATGAGGTTGCCGCCCTTTGGCAGAAGGTTCATAATAAAAAGTGTACTGAAGCGGATGTGCAGGATATGTTCGAGAAAGATTTCGTACCCCTGCAGGTTGCCTGCATTGCAGAATATACCGAACTGATTCCGGGAGCGGTCGAAGCGGTTAATGAACTGAAAAGCCGTGGAATAAAAATAGGTTCAAGCAGCGGTTATTTCACTGAAGCCATGGAGATTAACTTACGTGAGGCAAAAAAACAGGGATATAGCCCAGATGTTAACTCCTGCGCCAGCGACGTCCCTGCAGGCCGGCCCGAACCATGGATGGTCATCAGTAACATGCAGCAAGCACGCATTTTCCCTCCGCAAGCCGTGGTCAAAGTTGACGATACCAAACCGGGCATTGAAGAAGGACTGAACGCTGGAACATGGACTATAGGCCTGGCAAAAACGGGCAATGAGGTAGGGCTTAATCTTCAGGAACTGGCCGCTTTACCCGCCGAGGAAGTAAAACGCAAAGTGGACAAGGCCGCAGATGGCCTGGCTAAAACCGGTGCTCATTATGTAGTCGAGTCCATTTCAGATGTACCTGCTGTTATCAATGAAATCGAACAAAGACTCAAAATGGGCGACAGGCCATAAACTTTTTATGACCCTTAAATATTGATAAAATGTAGAGCAAACTAATACATTGGGATAGATAATGAGTATAAACACTGTCAAAAATTATGTTAATGGCCAGTGGGTAACACCTGAAAATGACGGCTATTTAGATGTCGAGAATCCAAGTACAGGACAGATTATTGCAAAAGTACCCTTATCCTCCCCTGACGAAACAAATCGTGCTGTCAAAGCCGCCGCAGAAGCTTTCAAGGCCTGGAGTCAAACCCCTGTTGGCCGCCGGATTCAGCCTTTATTCCAACTGGACGGTTTACTTCGCGAAAACGAAGAGAAAATCGCCCGGACACTTGTCGAAGAGATGGGAAAGTCACTGCCGGATGCACGAGCTGAAATGAAACGAATATTCGAAAACATTGAGGTCGCCTGCAATATGCCTGTCCTCCAGCAGGGAGATAAACTGATAGGAGCATCTTTTGATATAGATGGCGAAGTTATTCGCCTGCCAATAGGCGTTTTTGCAATGATAGCGCCGTTTAATTTCCCGGCTATGGTTCCGTTCTGGTTCCTCCCATACGCCATCGCAACGGGCAATACATATATAGTCAAGGCTTCCGAACAAGTGCCTTTGACGATGCAGTTAATTACGGAATACATTGACCAAACCGACTTGCCCAAAGGAGTTTTCAATCTGGTCAATGGAGATAAAATCGTCAGCCAGACAATTATTGAAAATCACATCGTAAAAGGTATTTCTCTGGTCGGCTCAACCCGAACATGTAAAATCGTCTCCGAAAAGTGTGCCCAAAACCAAAAACGCTGCCAGACAATGGGCTCAGCTAAAAATCACCTCGTGGCAATGCCTGATGCCAAGGTCGATGATATGCTCCGCAACATGATAACTTCCTGTTATGGCTGTGCCGGACAACGCTGCATGGCGGCTTCGGCGATAGTTGCAGTTGGAAACGATATGTATGACACCATCTGTGATAAATTTGTTGAAGCCTCTAAAAACGTTCTTGTTGCCGATCCTCTGGACCCCAAGGTGGCTGATGAATCTATGGTTATGGGCCCCGTGATTTCTGCTAAGTCAAAACAGTTTATTCTTAATATGATAGAAACCGGTATCGCCGAAGGCGCCACTCTGGCTCTTGACGGACGCGGTATTGTGGTGCCCGGCTGTGAAAACGGCTACTTCATAGGACCGACCGTATTTACCGATGTCAAGCCGGGAATGGAGATTCACAAAACCGAGATTTTCGGCCCGGTCGTAGTGATTCTCAAGGCCAGCTCTCTCGATGAAGCAATACAAATCATTAACAACCTTGAATATGGCAACGGAGCATCGATTTACACTCAGAACGGGTATTACGCCCGAAAGTTCAAGCTCGAAACAGAATGCGGAATGATTGGTATAAATGTCGGTATCCCCGCCCCTGTTGCCTATCTGCCCTTCGGCGGTATGAAGGCCTCACTCTTCGCAGATATAAAAGCTCAAGGCAAAGCGATTATCAACTTCTTTACAGAAGATAAAATTATAACTGAAAGATATTGGCCCGAAAGTAGTTAACTCATTCGGAGTTTGAATTTCAGGCGGTATTGTATTCATCAAAAGAAACCTCGTATATTGATGCCACCGCCAAAAGTACGGAAACGGCCAATTAACCTTCGTTTTTGACCCCTCACTTACGTTCGGGGCTCTGTTTTTGGACTTTTGACGCATGCATCTATATTTACAAATAAAACTTGAAATTAAACGATGGTTTCTGGTATTTTATATGTAATAAACTGGAACAGATAGTAAAAATAATACTCAGACTTGGCATAAAATGTTTTTTCAGGAGGCAACAAGATGAAACCCAAAAAAGCCTTCACCTTAATTGAGCTGCTGGTTGTGATTGCTGTTATCGCAGTTCTGTTGGCGATTCTAATGCCTGCTTTAAGGGCCGCCAAAGCGCAGGCAAGAAAAACCGTCTGCAAGGTACATGTTGGAGGAGTTGGACTTGCCCTGCGAATGTATGCTGACGACCATGAAGGAAAAACGCATAATTCACCTAACAACGGCCTTTGGGATAATGCACACACACATCCGGCTGTGGTTAAACAATATGGGCCAAATGATTCTTTGGCCTACTGGGGAATCGCGTATTTTCCATACGCTGAGAACAAAAAAATCTATTCCTGTCCCGGTGTCATACGGGTCGATGACTGGCCTGAAAATGGGCCTTCATGGGGAAGACTGGCGCAGCATTACTTCGCATATTGCTCCTATGGTCTCAATGGTTACATCACAAATAAAAATATTGACACCAGCCCTGAATTCAAACGCCCGAGCGAGATAATTGCTTTTCAGGACCACATAGAGCAGAAATTGGATAATATTAGTTCGGACATGTTTTGCATCGGTCCCGGAGCTAGGATCAATTTAACACAATGGCGTCGGAGCGCCGAGGGCGGGAGCGGCTTCGTTGACAGCAATTGGTCTGGTGATCAGTGGCATGATACGGTTCAGGAGTGTTTTCGTCACCGAGACTTTTCAATGACCTGCTGGTTGGATGGCCATGTATCCGAGATTGCGAGAACCACCGGTGAAGACGTTCCTACCAGATGGTACACAGGCGATGTGGATGAGTAGAATCTTTGATACAATTCTATTCGAAATCATAAGATTTTGGAGATTGTAGCATTTACCGCAAGAGCGCCGCTTCTGAAACAGTGTCAATACCGAACCTGCATCTGGGGGCAAAGATAAGTTTTGAAG
>JAVVFI010000299.1:0-7017 GCA_032250555.1 Sedimentisphaerales bacterium | reverse complement strand
GGTAAAGATTTTAAGGTAGTAACTACAGAACATCGGCCGGGTGATGCGCCCGTATTAACATCGGATGCTGCAAAGGTCAGAAAAGAATTGGGCTGGAAACCCGAAAAGCCTGAACTTCGGGAAATGGTCTCAAGTGCCTGGAAATGGCATAACGAGTACCCCGACGGCTATCAGGATTAATTCAGGGGCAAAAGTAAATAATTAATTATCCATTGATGAAAATCGAGGTATGAAAAATGAGTGAAATATTTGTTGGCCTTGATGTAGGCGGAACGAATGTCAAGATAGGTTTATTTGATTCCGAACTCAATATCATTTGTAAAACATCGATCACGACCGAAGCGGATATGGGCCCGGAGGTGGTTATTAACAATATGGCCCAGGCCGTTAAGGAGCTTCTTGCTGAGGCCGGTTTTTCTCTAAAGGACATTGTTGCGGTAGGCATAGGAACGCCCGGGCCGGCTAAATACAGCGAGGGTATCATCATCAGATCAACGAACATGCCGAAATTCAAAAACGTTCCAATCTGTAAAATGCTGAACGAAAGGCTCGGTGCTCCGGTTGTTTATGACAACGACGCAAACGTTGCCTGCTGGGGTGAATATGTAGTCGGGGCCGGTAAGGGCGTTAAAGATATTATCTTTTTCACACTCGGCACAGGCATCGGCGGAGGAATTGTAAGTAACGGCGAACTTGTACACGGCTGCGATGAAAACGGAGCGGAACTGGGACATATGATAATATACCCGGACGGCAGAAGCTGTAACTGCGGCCAAAAAGGTTGTGTCGAGGCATACGCATCGGCTGACTCGACAGCAAGAAGAGCTACCGAAGCAATCGAAGCCGGAGCAGAATCCAGCCTTAAGAAAGTATTAGACGAAAAAGGAAAAATAACCAGCAAGGACATCTACGGGCATTTAGCCAAAGGCGATAAATTAGCCAAAGATATAACCGACGGGACCGCCGAAGCGCTTGCGATTACCTGCATAAATATGCTGCATACAACCGAACCGAAGCGAATAATTTTTACCGGGGGAATGATAGCCGCCGGTGACGTATTACTGAACCGCATAAAGGAATTTTTCGACAAGCATATCTGGACCCTGAAGAAAGAAAGCGTCGAGATATGTTTTGCCACACTCGGCGAAGACACCGGTATAATAGGCGCCGCCGCTCTCGCCCGTCACGCAAAACAACAGGGCAAATTAAAATAAGCCGCACTATACAATAAATGCTTTACAAATTGCTCTTAAAACAGTAAAATATTATCTTTGATTTCAGTACATTTTGTTCTCTAAGAGTTTGGCAATTTCAGAAAGTATTCTCACCACAATTAAAAGCTTGAAAGACCATGTAAGGCAAGACTACAAAGCTGAAATTAAGGGAATCTTCGGCTCGCATGTACGAAATGAACAGACAAGCCAAAGTGATATTGATATTTTAGCTCAGTTTCAGCAGGATGCCGACATTTTTGATTTTGTTGGTCTTTCGCAATTTCTTGAAGATCGCCTGAACTGTAAAGTTGATGTTGTTCCTAATCTTAACTTTTGTATTAGTCATTGGATTAGCCATCCAAATCTGGATTTCTAATAAAGCCGTTCCATCCTAAATAAAAGACGAAATCAGATTTTGTACTTACTCAAGATTGCAAAGGTATCATCACCCTTTGCGGCCATGCAGAGTTTCCCTATGTTTCTGCGTGGCATTTCCGGAAGGGTTTTTCTTTGAGGCGATCGGATGATTGCCGTTGGCAAGCTTATAAGTATCGTTGGCAATTGCGGCCTGTTCATTCGTGGGGATGACGAACACTTTGACTTCGCTGTCTTTAGTATTTATTTCAGCTTCTTTTGCGACCGCGTCCTTGTTCTTTTCCAGGTCAAGCTGCACTCCTATTTGAGTTACGGAGTTACATATCTTCTCGCGCATAAAGACGGAATTTTCCCCTATTCCGCCCGTAAATACCACCGCATCGACGGTATCCAGAACCGCCGCATAAGCGCCGACATATTTTTTGATGCGGTAGCAGAAAACATCGATTGCAAGTTTTGCCCGGGCATCACCTTTGCTCGCGCACTCTTCGAGGTTTCTCATATCATTCGAGATGCCGGATAAACCGAGCAGGCCACTTTGCTTGTTGCAAAGTGAATTCAGCTCATCTACATTGTAACCTTTCTCTGCAAGGTAAAAGAGTATGGCCGGATCAAGGTCGCCCGAACGGGTCCCCATCGGCACACCTTCCAGAGGCGTAAGCCCCATAGAGGTGTCAATCGATTCACCCTCTTTTACGGCCGTTACCGAGCAGCCGTTACCGAGGTGGCAGGTAATGGCGTTGATGTCATATTTTCCCTTGCCCATTATGGCTGCGGCACGGCGGGCAACATATCTGTGTGAAATGCCGTGGAAGCCGTACCTTCGGATGCCGTACTTTTCATAAAGCTCATACGGCAGAGCATACATATATGCAACCTTAGGAATGGTGGCGTGAAAGGCAGTGTCGAAGCAGGCAACCTGTTTTACATTAGGCAGATGATGCTGAGCAGCCAGAATACCTGCAAGATTCGGCGGATTGTGCAAAGGGGCAAGGTCTGCGAACTTTTTGATTGAGGCAATTACCTTGTCGTCAATTATTACAGAGCCGGTAAACTCTTCGCCTCCGTGAACTACTCTGTGGCCGACGGCACCAACCTCAGATATCTGCCCTAAAACTCCTACCTCTTTGTCGGAAAGCGTTTGAAGTATAAGCTCCATAGCCTTTTTAACATCTTCAACCTTGACCGTTACCGTGTGGCTTTTGCCATGATAAAAATGAGAAAGTGAAGAAGTTTCTTCACCGATTTTCTCCACAAATCCCCTGGCAATGACCTCTGCCCCGGGCATCTGGTATAAGAAATACTTGACCGAAGAACTGCCTGCATTTATGACGAGTACTTTCATTTTCGCCTGTTTCCTTTCAAACATGCTTGCTGCTTATCCTGCTTGGTATTTGTGTTCTCCAGTAATTGGCCCAAAGTAAGAATAACCGTAGCAATAATATCATCAACAGTTGCTCCTCTTGACAGGTCGGTTATGGGTTTCGCAAATCCCTGAAGAAACGGGCCGATGGCCTGCGCATTAGCCATATACTGGGTGAGCTTATAAGCGATATTTCCTGAGTTGAGGTCGGGAAATATTATGACATTTGCTTTTCCAGCAACATCACTTTGGTCTTTAACTTTTTTGGCGGCCACTCTGGGAACTATGGCCGAGTCGGCCTGAAATTCGCCGTCGATAGCCAGGTCGGGCCGGCGGATTCGGGCGATTTCGAGAGCTTTTTTGACTTTTTCCACAATCGGCCCGGATGCACTTCCCTTGGTGGAAAACGACAAAAGAGCTACTCGAGGTTCCTGCCCTAAGAGTCTCTTTGCGCTCACGGCAGAAGCCAAAGCAATGTCCGCCAACTGCTCGGCCGTCGGGTCGATATTGACGGCACAATCGGCATAAATAAATGGCTTGTCCTTTTCCCCGAGAAAGTCGGGAATAACCATAAGAAAATAGCTGGAAGGAGTTTTGATCCCTTCAACCAGCCCGACGGTTAAGACCCCGGCCTGAATAAGTGTCGCCGTTGCGCCGGCAACTCCGCCAACGGCAGTATCGGCATCCCCGCAGGAAACCATCATGCCCGCATAGAATAAAGGCTTTGCAACTATACGTTTTGCTACTGCTGAAGAAATGCCTTCCCTATTGCTGCTGTATTTTTCCGCATAAAAATCAAGCTTATCGTTTTGTTTGGGATTTATGATTTCAATGTCGTCGAGATTGACGCCGGCTTTTTCAATTGATGCTTCTATCTGGGCGGGAGTTCCGAGCACAATCGGCCGGGCAATATCTTCATCCTTGAGTCTGCGGGCGGCTTGCACTATCCGCTCATCCCTGCCTTCGGGTAAAACAACTGATAGATTTTTCCCTCTTGCTTTCTCCCTGAAACTATTTATAATGTCCATCCTCGCGACTTCCTTGTTTAGCAAAAATAACATCCTGTTGTTTAGCTTTAACCTTAATTTAATTGTGAGCTGATAATTATGCAAGAAAAAATTGAATTTGTACGATTAGTTGGTAACGAAAGAAGAGTAGGCTCTCGCCTGGGCGATGTTTCACAGAACTGGCAGGGCAAGAAACAGCGTTTCCTGATGATAAGTCCCCACGATGACGATGCTGTTCTCGGGGCGGGTTTGCTTATGCAATTAGCCAAACGGGAAAATATAGCTGTATATATACTAATCGTTACCGACGGCAGAATGGGCTACTGCAGCGCGGACGAAAAAGACAGCATTTCCGAAATCCGGCGCAGCGAAAGTTACAAATGCTACGAAAGTCTCGGCATACCGAAGAAGAATATTATATGGCTCGGTTTTCCGGACTGCCAACTGAATAATTACCGCGGCAGAGGGCCTGCAGAACCGAAAGACCCTATGGCTATTAAGGGCTATACGGGACTGCAAAATGCGTTCACGTATCATCTTCGAAAGATAAAGCCGACACAGTGCTTTTTGCCGACGTGGAATGATTTGCATCCCGACCATCGCATCATTTACGAAGAGATGCTTATCAGCTTGTTCCACGCGGCGGGCAATATCTGGCCTGAGATCGGCCAGCCGCTAAGCAAAGTACCCTGGGTCCATACATACGCCGTCTATTGTGATTTTCTCGAACCTCCGACGCTGCGAATGCGGACGCCGAAGTCATATCTGGAAAAGAAACTAAAGGCAATCTCGGCCTTTCGTTCGCAAAAGCAGATATCGTCGCTTATTGAAAATGTCCGCCATTGCGGGCCGGAAGAATATATTCGAGCGATAGAGTTCAAACTGTATCGGCCCGCGAAATACCGCAATCAGTTCGAGGAAAAAGAGGCCATCAGGATGGTTCGCTGAAAAACACACGGCTGTGACGTAAGCTTTATTTCCTCAAAGTCACCATAACATTTAATTTTTGCCCCCCCTACCGGGCCGGCAGACGAAGAGTCGCGTTCACCGGGTAGTGGTCGGAAGGATAACGGCCATCGATATTGTCATAGATTATTTGCGCATCGAGCACTTTTATATTTGACGGAATGAAGACATAATCGATTTTGTTGCCTTTCCGGGTTCCCTGGAAGGCGTGTCCGGTCTTAACATCTTCGACATCAGGATGCAAGACGCGAAACGAATCGATCATTGGAACAGGATTTTTGGATTTCTGTCCATCGGCGCCGGTGAGTTCGGTTTTGCCTTTTAAATATGTAATGACGGGATTACTTTCTCCAGAATTGAAATCGCCTGTGAGGATGAACGGATCCGGGTGCTTTCTATCTTTGATTCGCTGAGTTAACAGGACAGCGCTTTTTTCCCGGGCCGGCTGGGAAACGTGGTCCAGATGAAGATTGAACATATAAAATGCCTTGCCTGAGTTTCTTTCGATGAATCTTGCCCAGGTGCAGATGCGGACACAGGCAGCGCCCCAGTGATTTGAGCCGGGGACTTCGGGGGTATTGGAGAACCAGAAGGTGCCGGACTCATCGACTTTGAAACGGGCAATGTCGTAAAGTATAGATGAGAATTCGCCATCGACTTTGCCGTCTTCACGGGCAACGCCTACCTGGCCGTACTTGCCGAGGGCCGTGCAGATTTCCGTCATCTGAAAATTCAGCGCTTCCTGCAGGCCGACAATTTCAGGGTTATGGTCTCGAAAGACGTCAAAGACCATTTCCTTTCGATTTTTCCATTGATTAGGGCCATCGCCGGCGGAGCCGTAGCGAATATTGAAGGTCATTATCCGCAATTCCAGGCCTTTGTCTGCAGGACTGCTCGAACCGGCGTTTGCGAAGGATTGACATGAACATAAATTGAAAAGAACCAATAAGCTTAGCAAAATCATTACGGGGAAGGTTGCTTTGGTCGAATGGGAAGTTTTTCTGTTGTACATAATTGACTCCGTTGCTTTAAGGCAAATCATACGTTCAAGATTAACAAAGCCGATGGAGGGAGTTGAACCCTCAACCTCAGCTTTACGAAAGCTGCGCTCTACCATTGAGCTACATCGGCGGTTACTTCGGGTATAATACTGATGGCGGGTTGTTTTGTAAAGAGGCAAAATCATGGCAATGAGCTCATATGAAACAGAGTTGCTACAACTCAGAGCAAGCCTGGTATCCGGTTTAAGATTGGCTTTGAATTGGGTTTGAATCGGCTTAAATTGGGTTTGTTTTGGGTTAAATTGGGTTTGTTTTTTCATGACTATTTTACGTTGATTTTCTTCATATTCCTTTGTATATATTGAGTTTACATCATTTTTCAGCCTTGAAAATTGGGTTTGTTTTGCATAAAAGGGTGCAAGCGGAAATATGTTATAATTCTCCCGAACGCTGTGTCTCGAATATTGTATTGCATATCTGATATTCTGCATTTTGTGGTATATGTTAATTGTTTAAGAAGGTTAATCAGAATCGTGGTCTAACTGACGGATGAGCTTTAGATTTTGCAACTCGTATATTGTTTTGTAGAGGCTGTGCTCCAATCTTCGTTCATACATGAGGAGACGTTCGAGAACCCTTGCATTCGAGAAGTCCTTTATAGCCAGACGGCCAAGTGTAAGATCTTCAGCCGGTTTTGAAGAATCAGGCTGCGGTTGAGAATTATTCTTAAATAAAAGCGAATATGTGAGTTTGGCCAATGGATTTGATTTATTATCTGCTTTCATGGCATTTATGGTCTGGTTCTGCATGATATCTGCCCTTTTCAGTCGCCAAGAGAGGGAGACAATACGTTGTGCGAGCATTGATTCCATACGGCCGACAGGGGCGAGTTCGGCAAGCATCCAGTCTCGGTACAGGCAGAATTCTTCCTTATTTTCTGAACTGATTTCGGCCTGACTGGCATAAAAGCCGTGTTTCAGGGCGTTCTGAGATATGTTGTTTTTGCCTTCGTTGGTTCGGGGGCCGGTGGATTTTCGGGCATTACGGCGATTTGCGATGATTTGGGCTTCGGTAGTCATAATAAGTCCTTC
>JAVVFI010000298.1:0-7029 GCA_032250555.1 Sedimentisphaerales bacterium | reverse complement strand
GGTAGTAAAAATGACAAACACAGGCGGCAAAACGATAGCCGCCCTGATAGATTATGCGACCCACGCTACATGTCTGGGAGGTAAGAATTATACCATAAGCGGCGACGTCATCGGGCTGGCAGAGCAGTTCGTCGAAAAGATTCTCGGCGATGATGTTATAGCCGCCGCATTCGCAGGTGCATCCGGCAATATCGACCCATGGTATAGAGTGCTTCCTGAATTTAATAACGAACCGGGCTGGATTCCCGAGCCGGTGCTTTTAGGAACAATGTTAGGTGAAGAGGCCGTGCATACTTTCCGTGCTATTGACAAGCTTTCCGGTGGTGGGGAAATAGCAACAGCCTTTTCAGTTCTTGAACTGCCGGGTAAACCGCGAAATGAAACTAAAATTAATAAAGACACTCCTCCTTCCCGATTTAATGTAACCGCCGCACGGGTGGGTGATATCGCCTTTGTAGGTCTCAGCGGCGAGGTATTGACGGAAATCGGAATGGCCATTAAAGCCGGCTCACCATATAAACATACTTTTGTGATTACACACTGCAACGGTGCACACGGATACCTCCCGCCTGAGAATTTGTATATTGAGGGAGGATACGAAATCAGCAGCAGCTCCTTTGCACCGAAAGCGGCCGATATGGTCGTCAAAGAAGCCGTTAAAATGCTTCACGAATTATAACACGGAAAATAAAATATCAGCGTTTGTTTTTACGCTGATCGAGCCGCTCACCCAGAGGTCGGCGCACCGGGATATCCAGCCCGCCGCCGGCTTCAAGCTCATCGAAGAGCTGTTTTTTCATCTCCTCGATACGCTCTCGATAAGCTGGAACGTTAATCAGATTATGCCGTTCATGCGGGTCGGTTTTAAGGTCGTAAAATCCGTCGTGGTCCCAAACACCCTGATAGAATATATATTTGTACCTGTCGCCTCGAATGGCAAACACAGTCGGCGTAGCCGGGAAATTCCACTCCCAGTAATATTCGTAAAGGATATGGTCGCGCCACGGAGTTGATTTACCTTTCAGCAGCGGCAGGAAAGATTGGCCATCCATTTTCGCCGCTTTCGGCGGCTGCAAACCGGCGGCCCCGAGCAGAGTCGGAGCGATATCTATGTTCTGTACCATTTGCGTAACCTTGGTACCCGGCTCAATCATGCCGGGAGCATATGCGAGCATCGGTACGCGAATAGACTCCTCGAAAGCGTCCCGCTTATCGTAGAAGCCGTGCTCTCCGAGTGCGAAGCCGTTGTCCCCCATATAGACTACAAGCGTTGATTTACTCAGGCCAGTCTGGTCCAGGTAGTCAAGAACGCGCCCGAGATTCTCATCCAATCCGTGCACGGTTTCGCAATATTGTTTATACAGACCATCGAACGAAGGTACGGGATCGTTATCGTATTGCCCGGTTTCCATATGGTCGATACCATGGATGCTGTAACGCCGCTCGCGAACCCAATGAGGCTGCGTCTGATAGTTACGCTCGGTATTGGCCATAGTTTCAGGGCGTTTCACATCGGCCTTTGCGTAGCGGCCCTGGTGGCGTTTTGCAGGCTGGAAGGGATAGTGTACGGCCTTGAACGACAGATATAGAAAGAAAGGCCGGCCGGTATCTCTGCCGTCCTTAAGCCACTCAATCGCCTGGTCTGCCAGAACGTCGGTTGTGTATCCTTCGAACTGGCGGTGATTGTTATTAATATTAAGTGTCGGATTAAAATAAGCTCCCTGGCCTTTGAAGCTGGCCCAGTGGTCGAAGCCGGGTCTTGGGGCATCGTGTTCGTGGCCCATGTGCCACTTACCGATGAAGGCCGTCTGGTAACCGGCCTTCTGCAGATACTGCGGGAAAAATACCGTCCCTTCCGGCTCCGGCCGTTGATTATCAACAATGCGATGGTGATGCATATATTGTCCGGTGAGTATCGAAGCCCGGCTCGGTGAGCATAACGAGGTGCTGACAAACGCGTTTACAAGGTGTGCACCTTGTAGAGCCATACGGTCCATGTTCGGCGTTTCCAGGAATTCCGGTGCTCCTTCCATAAATCTCATGAAGTTGTACCGATGGTCGTCGCTGAGCACAAAGACAATATTCCGTCTGGCTGTCTTTTGATTTCGAGCGGCTAAAAGTGTTTGCCCGGCAGCGCTACAAAAGGCCAAAGCTGCCGTACTGCGACCAGCTAATCTGAGAAAGTCACGCCGGCTGCACTGAGGCCGGTGAGTATTATTTCGAACCTTCACTTTTATTACCTCCTGATTATTTACGCAAAGCTGCTGCTCTATTTCCTGACAGGCACACAACACTTCCATCCTGTAAGGAAGCGAACAAGCAGCCGTTCGCAGCAATCATGCCGTCGAACACCGGGGGATACTCAAGTGCTGTTTGGGAAAGTTGTTTTCCATCTTCGGCTGAGACGGCAACAAGTTTTGCTCCCTTGCGCGCTTCGAATGCGGCGTAGGGATCTTTCTCATCTAAAACATCCGGAGCACCTGCCACGTAAAGAGTCCTGCCTGCTTTGACCATGGCGCGGATTCTTACCGGCAGCCAATTCGTCCAGGCCGGCGGTTCGGCTCGCGTATAGCCGATACCCTTGTCTCTATCGAATCCCCAACTCACATTATCCAGCCCGGGATTACCGTCGCGAGGAATATGTGATTGGGGTAACCATGCAACCGGCTTTCGCCAGCCTTCTTCTCCAACAATCTGCGGCTCGGTCGTGTTAAAGTCTGCGAACAGCAGATAGCCCTCTTTGCCCGGGAAAAACATCGTGCTGTGTACATTCCGCCGATAGAACACACGAACAGCATAAGTTTTCTCATTGTCAACTACAAGGAGCTGTCCTGTCTTTGGTGCCTGATTCGCCAACTGGAAACCGGGCCATCGCTTCGAGTACATCCAGAACGTACGGTTATACCAGGAGTCATCCAGAAAACCCGACGTCGAGAAGATATGCATACCTACATCCTGTGCGCCTTTGCTCGAAAGGACATCCACTTCAATTTCTTCCAGTTCCGGGGTCATTTTTTTCTGACGCATGTAGAGGTATCCGCCTTCACTTACGAGCACATCCGAATTCGCACCCAGAATGAAAAAGGCAAGATCGCGATCTTTGTCAACATCTCGATGCGGCCCTTCCAGCAGGCCTTTATGAAGAATCTTTCCGCTAACCACATCAAGCCCATAGACACGGATGCCGCCGTCGAGATAGGTCGAGCGTCCCGCTGTGAAATAAGCCACGTCATTGTCAACCAGCACGCTTCCGTGGACCGGCCAGACTGATTCTACCTGATCGAAGTAGGCTATACGTCTATCGGTTGGCGCCGCAAGGAATCGCCATACAAGCTTACCATCAGATGCTTGAAGGCAATATACATAGCCGTCGGCTGACCCGAACAAAACTCTGCCTTTCTGAATAGTCGGGGGCGAATCTATGCGCCCGTCGGCGGTGAATTGCCACAAGAGTTCGCCGTTATTGCTATCAAGCGTGTAAACGGTGTGGGCATCTGGCTTAGCTACAAACACCTTACCGCCCGAGGCCACAGGAGCTGTCAGCTTACCTTTGATTTTCGTTTTCCAGGTGACCGATACATCGGAAGCCACCCCGGCAGGAGTTGCCCCGCTTCGGGCCGGATCATGGCGGAATGTCGGCCAGTCGTTTACCGTAGCAGGGCCGGGATTGAGGACCGCTCCGAAGGCGGGTCCCTTTTCGAGACGTTTGTTGTCTGCAACTTCCTCAAGCGGCGTCTGCGGTGCAGTTTTCACCGCAGCATAGCCAAGCAGTTTCGAGCCTGGCTGGCAGAAACACTGGTCCGACGGAACATACAGCATTCCGTTCGCAGGCATCATACCGTATTTGCAGGCACCGCGCAGGAAGTTATTCTGGCCGTGATCATCGGCCTGGAAATCAAGGTACTCGGCACCTTCGTAAGAACTGATTAGATAGCGAGTAGTTGCTTTGTTGCGGTAGCAGCGATGATGGTGCTCCGGACTTCGCAGATTATTAACGAGGATACGCTTTTTCTCGGCACCAGAGCGAAGATCCCAGCCAATGACCAGCGAATTCGGGCTCTTTTTTACTACCTTACCGTCGTCGTCCACGCTGAGCATCCCGCGCCAAACCAGTCCATCGACTACGAACAAATCATCACCTTCGCCTCCTCCTATAGACGGAACAGTTTTGTCCCAGAGCAATCTGCCGTTCGTCGCATCATGGGCGGCGACGAATTTCCCGCCCTGCATTACTACAACATCATCGACAGTAAGCAGTGTTTTCGGTGATGTAAATTTAGGCTGAACAGACCATAACCGGCGGCCGTCTTTCAAATTGAGCGCAACCAGATTTTTTCCGCTCAAATAAATAACACGCCCATTGTCAATCGCCAAAGCCAGAGGGCGAATCTGATTTACCTGCTTCTCCCAGAGCACCTTGCCGGTCCGTCCGTTAACAGCAACCAGCGCCGCTCCTGCATCCTGTACTCCTCTGCGTTTTGCTATACCTTCCGGGTCCTGTCGAATATATGTTACTGCAATACCATCGCTAACCAGAATTTCACTGGTACCCTGCGTTGCTTCGACCGTATCTATTATATCGCCAGTAGCCGCATCTATTATAGACATCGGGGCACGGTAGCTGAGAGTCGTGTAAAGCCGGTTACCATCAGCAACAATTCGTCGCTGGTTTTCGTTGGGAACGTCTGTTCTCCTGCCACGTAAAGTGGTCCAGTCTTTGCCCTCGTATTGCTCGGGATTCCACTGGTTCCAGCCCCACGCATTAAGTGAGCGTTTCCAGAGCAGCCGGCCATTGAAAGCATCCCGGGCAATAAGTGACCAGCGTTCAGGCAACCGCTCATCGGTAATGCCTATCAGCCCTTCGTCAAAGAAGTAGAACAGTCTGCCGGCAGCCGAAACCGATGATTGAATGCCAGATGGTGTTTCATGACTTCGAAGCCACAGTGGTGGCGCAATCCACTGGAGAGATCGAGGCGAGCCGACAACGGAATCGTCGGCTACCGCGTTATTGCTTGCATCGTGCAGGAAATGTGTCCACTGGTCGATATTGTCGGGCCAGGATTTGACGATTGTTTTCAACTGGCCATTTCGCCTGGTGCAGGCCACTCCTCCGGGAGCAAGAACGCGCAACACTTCGTCTCGGGTGACATCACCGGCATCCTGAACGACAACCAGGTTTATCAGGTTATCAGTGTAAGGAAGCACCGAACCTGAAAACTGTTCAACGGAAACCGGTCCATAGACGCCTTTTTCTTTAATATAGCTTCTCGCTTTAGTGACTTTTGAGGGATCTGTTTCGAGTCCATGAACGGTATAGCTTTCGTTTATCCGCAGGGCAGCAGTCAATTTACCATCGCCGCAACCAAGGTGGACAACGATGCCGCCCTGAACGCCGGTTGCATCAATAATCTCTTTGGCCAGTGTCGTCACATCAATATTTTGTCCCTGGGCCGCACCAGCGATAATGCAAACAACCGGCAGTATCAGCATCCACAGTTTTATTACAGAACAGTGTCTCATTAGACAATACCTCCTACTTTCCAGAAATTTGTAGTCTATCTGATGATTCATGATGAAAGAACCGTCTTACTGAAAATTAAAATCCATACCGGTTGCTATGCAATCCAAACAGAACGTGACGCTGTAAAAATTCCATTTGTGCCTTTTGTGCACTGGTGCGTCTTGCGGTTTTTTTATACTGATCAAAGATATTCTGTATTCCGGCAGTTTTTTCGTCTCCGGCATGAACAACAACTTGATATCGCAAGGTAAGTATGTGTTCCTTAGCCAAATCGAATTGGTCGTCCTCGAGCCAGTACATCGGTGTCGGCGAGAAAAAACCGTAATCCCGAGTAAACCATTCGCTCGGATACCAGCGATTGTCCGGGTTCTGTAAAATCGCAATGCCTTCCGTAACACCACCGCGCGAACCCCAGTAATCGCACCAGGGCGAGGCAACACCAAAAGTGTTTTTCTCTGTTGTGTTGCCCTCGGCGTTTATGATCGTACCGCCGGACCTGACACTTAATTCCGGGACAACTCGCGCCGAAAACAAAGAGTGGTTTGTTTTCAGGATACGAATGTCCGTAAGTGCTTTGAGGCTAATCTTGAAATCAATAATTCGCAGGTCTTTGCTGGGCGCACTGATAGTGATTCGGCGCATGTCACGAATGACCGGTTCTTTGCCCGGCTGTTGCCACAAGCACGTATCGGTAAAAACCACCCGATTGCCGGATTCCCTGATGAGCTTCGGACCTTGCGAAATAATCTGGCCGCGTTCGTTAACATCCTGCCAGAAATTTGCGCCATTGACGCGGTCGCAGCCAAAGAACAGTGAATGATGGTGCGGATACGGCTCTGATGTTTCGGTAGTGACGGACTTATTCGATGCCGGACCACATACAGGCCAGAAATAAGGGTACTTTTGAGAAGAATCGAATTTGTAGCGTGTGAACAGTTTTCCACCGACTATAACTTCGACATGATTCTTCTCGAGCTTTGCTGTTACCTTTTGCGGGCCATTCTGTGCTCGAGCGTCATATTGCAGCCGAGACGGAGAACAGGCACCAATAACTAAAAGAGAAACTGCGGTAACAAATATCCAACGATTCATAAAAATCTCCTGTTATCCAATAATTAATCTCAAAGCCGCCACGGGCTTCGCATCGGTCGCGACAGCATGCGATTGGCCTCGGGGCTGTTGAGGAACCGCTCGCTTCGCGGGTCCCATTGTAGCTTCTGCCGCGTCAGCATGGCAATTTCGCCGAGCAGGCCCACGCTGATCGAGCGATGACCGACTTCCACCGGACAAATCGTCAGTTCCCTGCTCTTAACGCAATCGAGGAAGTTCTGTTTGTGGTCCCTGCTCTGGTACAGCCTGATTTCGTTGGGGCCGATTTCTTCTCTTAGAATCTTTTCGTCGGAAGCGTTCAAACCGCCCCGGCTGACGTGAATCCAGCCGGTCTCGCCATACCACTTGGCGCCCTGGGTAAGCTGCGTGTTGTTGGCAACGGTCATGACCGTCCCGTC
>JAVVFI010000297.1:0-7040 GCA_032250555.1 Sedimentisphaerales bacterium | reverse complement strand
AGCGGTATGGTTGCCCCATAGAACATGGCGTAGAGCAGCATGACGACGAACAGGGGTCTGAACTTCTGGATCTTGGCGGCGGCGAACAGCAGCACGGCGCCCACCAGGTGCGAGACAGCGAGGATCCAGCCGGTATCGACGTATTTGTCGGCCAGTTGCCCGGCAATGAGGGGCGAGATCATGGTGCCGAGGGGCAGTGTGGCGTAAATCCAGCCGGTCTGTTTGCCGGTCATTTTCAGCGGCCCGAGAAGCCTTGCTGCCAGTACAGGCATCCAGGCGCCCCAGATCGCGTACTCCATAAACATCGCAAAGCTCAGGGCAAGGTACAGTTTCGTGTCCATCATGTTCTCCTTAAATGTGTTTCTTCCTACTTTCTAAGTCAAACGGGATCTACTCAAATCATCATCCTACTCAACGCTCGGCTGTGCCTGCGGCTCCTGGTCTGTGGATACTTGCTCAGCCGCTTTTGTTACATCATCGCGGAATAATGCAATCAATGCAATCAGCAAAGCGATTGAGACAACGGCAATGATAACGAAGACCGGATTCCAGTTACACACACCATCGGTTGTATAGCGCTCTATTAACTCGACATTGGCAAAAGTGCCTATCAACATGCCCACACCATAGCAAGCCAGGACAATCAATCCCTGTGCCTGAGCGCGTATTTCCGGTGGAGCCTTCTTATCAACGTAAACCTGACCGCCAACGAAGAAGAAGCCGAAAATGATCCCGTGCACGAGAATTGCAATATAATACAGAAATGTTTGGTTAGCTGCGACTCCACCCCACAAAGCAATATATCGTATCGCCAGCGCTCCCAGTCCCATCACCATTGTCCACTTGACGCCGAAGCGCGATAAGGCCAGCGGTATAAGAAGCATCAGAAATATCTCAACAAGTTGTCCGAGGTTCATTGTCGCCGTGATCTGCTTGAATCCCTGACTTTCGAAGAACTGAGATCCCAGTGAAAAGTACAGCGTGAAAGGAATCATGACCAGCATCGAGATGATGATGAACAAGGCGAAATTACGGTCTTTAAGCAGACTCATCGCCCGCAGGCCGAGTGCGTCAATGATTGAGGCTTCTTTGCCCTTGGCCGGCGGTGGTGTGTTAGGCAGCGTCAGGTTCAGAATCCCTGCGAGAAGAGCCGTGCCAGCACCACAGTAGAGGGGTATCTCCGTACCGTCGATAGCCTTGCCCTTGAACAGGCTCGTGGCGGCAATGAGGCTGAAGACGGCGGAGGCAACCCAGCCAATCGACCCGAATACGCGTATCTGAGGGAACTTTTCCGAGGGATAATTTGACATAGCGATAGCGTTTGTAAGACTCCATGTCGGCATATAGCAGAACATCGCAAACAACAGTATCACGAATATGGCCCCTGGACTCGTCTGTCGGGCGCCGATAAAGAACAACACAGCGCAGGCAAAATTCAGGACCGTCAGTACCTTCTGGCTGGCGAAATGGCGGTCGGCCACCATGCAGATTAGAGGGGCCACCATGCAGCCCAATGGCATTACGCTCAGTATCCAGCTTTTATAGGCTCCTTCAATCTCCATATTCGCCAGGTACGCCGCCAGTGGTATCCACCATACGGCAAACATCATATATTGGAGGAACATCATGACACTCAGACGAATTCTAATACCCATTGAGGGCTTGTCCATTTGGTACTCCTTACTTTAATTTGTCCTTTATGCGTTAAATTCCTGCAGCCTTTCAGCAGCCAGTTTAATATCTCCAAACCTGTCATTGCCGGCTTCACGTTCGATTGCAAGAACACCGTTAAAGCCTATGTCTTCGAGGACACCTATAAAAGCCTCTATTCCGACCTGACCTTCGCCCCAGGGGACCTCGGCTCCCCAGGTGCCCGGCTCTTCGGTCTGAGTGGCATCCTTAATATGGATGTGCTTAATCCATGGCGCCAGCACAGTTACAGCCTCGATGGGACTGCCTTTGTCATAAAGAATCATATTGGCCGGATCAAAATTAACTCCTACGGCGGGATGGTTCAGCTCTTCGAGGAAATGCCTGAGCTCTTCGGCGGTTTCCTGGCCTGTCTCCAGCAGCAGCATTAAATCTTTCGCTTCCGCGGCATCGGCAAAAACTGAGATGCGCTCGAAAAATTTCTCGATATAAGCAGGATCACTTTCGTCGATAAAACCAGCATGCGTCGAGATGTATTTGACACCGAGTTTAACAGTTGCATCAACGGCTCCTAAGATGAGCTGGCGATTCTGTTCCCAGCAGTCATCAGGTACAATTCCGCCAGTTACTTTTATGGTATCGAGAGTTGAATAATCTTCCTGCGGAAAGTCTAACATCGTACTGCTTACCGTCCAGTTCTGCTTTTGCACGGCTGCAAGGTAATCGTCTCCGCCTTCACCCAGGGCGGCCCTTATACCCAAATGCACATGATCAATTCCGATTTTACTCATAGCATCCGCAACGCCGGCAACATCCGTCTGCAGAGACCAACTGCAAATCCCTATAGGCCAATCCTTACATTTCATCGTGCTGTTCTCCAATTCATCTTTTTTCGTTTGACTTATTTAATCACGACTTTTTCTCCGCTCCTTGCCGATTCCTTTTCCGCCGCTACGATTTTCACGGAATCGCGTGACTGTTCCAGAGTTGTTATTTCCCCGACCTTCTCTCCGCTTATTGCTTTAGCAAAATGCTCTATTTCCAGGAGCCAGCCATCTCCTTTTTGGATTTCGGGAGTGATAACCTGTCCTTCGGCGGGACAAAGCTTAAACATCGGCTCGCGAGTCAAGTCATAAACAAGCGTGGCTTTCTCCATCACAATATTAAAGCTCATTTCAAAGCCGAAGGTCGGTGTCATAGCCCAGCCGCCCTCAGCGGTTACAACTTTATTGTCATCGTAAAGATATTGTGAGACTATGTGCTTAAGCCCCTCTTTGGCATCTTTCGCGGCAAAGCTGGAAACGGCATTTGGTATCCCGAAAAGATACTGCACAAAATCCGTATCATGGATATGCAAATCCAGAGCCATTCCTCCACTTCTTTCTTCGTCCAGGAACCAATTATCGATGCTCCAGGTAGGGGCAGAGCCCAGGCGCTGAAACATTGCGGCAATTACTTTTCCGTACTCGCCGCTGTCGATTATCTCCTTTGCCTTGGCATACTCGGGCCAGAATCGCACGCAGTGCCCGATTTGCATGATTTTACCGCTGCGTTTTGCTTCAGCAATCATCCGCTCGCAGTCTTCGACATTAAGCGCCATCGGTTTCTCACAGAAAACATGGACTCCAGCCGCCAATGCTTTTATCGAACAATCGGCATGCAGACAGGTCGGCAGTGTTATCGAAACGGCATCAAGCTCAGCAGTATTTAGCATCTGGTCTAAATCCGTGAATAATTGTATATTGCTGAAATCAACCGCCTCGTCTGTGTCACCGATATTACCTACCGCTCTTTTGGTATCTTCTTCAATGTTCGGATTCACATCGCAGATAGCCGTTACCTGCGCACCCTCCAGGGCCTTCCAGCACTTGTAGTGTGTTTGCCCCATAAATCCGAAACCAACTATGCCTACTTTCAGCATCTTCTTAATCCTCCAAAATTTCGTCTGCCAACTAAATCTTTACTCGATTCGTATAATAGCAACAATCCGCAAATATTTTTCACTGATTCAGCATTTTATCAGAACCAGTAATGTACTCAAGCACATTTCTATAAATTTGTTAAGGATAAATTTTACTTAAGTGACCACTTTTGCAGCAAACGATTAATATTCCGGATACGGACATTAAAAGGCGGGTGGGATGAAAAATAACCGCCAAGGTCAAATTGGCCGGCCGGCTTGCTCAGTTCGGCCAGGCGCGAAAGCAGCCGAACACAAGCCTGAGGGTCGTAACCGGCTGCGGAAACAAGACGCACTCCAAGCTTGTCGGCATCAGACTCCATATCCTGAGAATAAGCGCTTTCAAGAAACTGCACACCGACTTTACGCACCCAACCGGAAATAGCACCGCGGACCGGTGCAGCCCGGGATGCAGCGGCAATTGCCGAGTTGCTGATAATACGGTTCATAGCATGGCCACGCATGACATGACCCATCTCATGTGCAAGGATAAATGCAACTTCGTCCTGTTTGTATTGACACAGTTCCATCAGCGAGTTTGTAACAAAGATGAATCCGCCCGGCAGAGCGAATGCATTAGGTTCGTCACCTTTGATGATTTCAAAACTGAATTTACGTGACTTGTTGACAACGCAGGCCGTCAGCCGAGTACCTGCTTGGTTCAGTATTTTTTCGGCTTTGGGTTCCTTATCAAGGTCCAATTGGCACCTGACTTCGTTTGCCAGGTCACGGCCAACCTCGTACTCAACTTTTATAGCGTCGGCTTCCGAACCGGCTATTGACTGCCAGAACCATTTAACCTTGCGAACTTTCGGCCCTACCTTTTTGCCTAAACTGTAAAACAGGCCACTCATTTCGTCAGGTCTCCTTAATCAGCCACATAGGCCGAATTCATACTAAAGATGGAATTAACTTTGTAATAAACATCGACAGACTTCCCGCACGCTAAGCCGTTTACCGTACATAAGAATGCCTGTTCGGAAAATTTTGGCGGCTGCCCACATCGCTATCAGAACGGTTAAGACCAAAAGAACTATAGATGCTATTATCTCAACTATCCAGATTTCAGTACCGGAAGAAAGCCGCAATATCATTACCATTGGTGTCATTGGCGGTACGAACGAAAAAATCCGTGACATTAAGCCATTGGGTTCCCTTACAAGCTTGAACCAGGACAATAGAGGGATTATGAAAATCATCGTCATCGGCATCATCATGCTTTGGGTTTCCTTAATTGTGTTGCAAACTGAACCAGCGCCTGCCAGGATTGAGCTGACCAAGAGGAAACCGAAAATATAATAGACTGCAAAATAAATTACGAATTGGGCAGTGATTTCAATGTTAAGACCTTGTGAGCTTGCGGTCAGAAATGCCGCTCCGGCCCACAGACTTACAAGTGTCAAGCCTGTACCGGCCAATCCTAAAATCTTGCCGGCCATTAACTGAAACGGACTTACCGCCGAAAGCAGAACCTCAATAACGCGTGAACTTTTTTCTTCGATTACACCGCTAATTATCTGCTGACCCGAGATGAAAATTCCCAAAAACATCAGGTACATAAAAAAGAAGGGAATCATCATCTTGAAAGCGGTGTCAGTCTTACTTTGAATGCGATCCTGACCTTCAGCAGAGCCAATTTCCACCCGCTCAATCGGCACATTCCTGAGTTTTTCCAGAAGCTCCTGCGAGAGGTTCTGCATTTCGTAACGCTGATTCACAACTTCTTTATAACATATATATTCGATGCTCGATAGTATATCTATATTGCTTGCTTTCTGTTTATAAGTGTAGAGATGTATTTTGCCTGAACCATCCAGAACGTCACTGTCCAGAACAACATAAACGTCCACCTGTCCCTGGCGCAGCTTGCTTCTTGCCTGTTCTTCAAGTTCATCCGAGTCAAGTTGTTTTTCGAGCCTTTGAAACTGAATCTGCCTTTTCGGTTTTTTTTGATTGTGCTTTTCAAATGAAGCTTCTATCTCAGCAGCAAGCTCGCCCGACAAATCATTGACGACGACCTTAACGGGCGGCTGCGGTCCGGCCTTGTCGGGTGACATTCGTCTTACGAAAAAAATAATCAAACCGATCATAATCGGGAGCATAAGAATGCCAAAAATGAAAGCCTTGGTCTTAACGGTTTCTATATATTCGCGCTGGGCAATTTTAAGAATTTTCCGCATTACTTGCTCCAACCAAATCAATGAAGATTTCATGCAGTGAAGGAACCTTCACTTCAAACCTGTGTACACACAGCCGCTCTACCAGAATCTTTAGCAACTGCTGAGCATCTGCATTATCGATTAAAGTAATTTCGATGTTATTTCCTTCGGATATCACCCTCTTTACTTCAGGAAGCATTTCGATAAAATCCGTATCACCCTCAAGCTCAGTGCTTACTACGTTGGATGACCGATTGGACTTGATATTCGCCAGACTGTCATCCAGTATAGCCCGGCCCTTGTTTATCAAGAGGATTGAATCGCAGAGCTTCTCAGCCTCGTGCATCACATGAGTGGAAAAGATGATGGTTTTGCCTTCATTACGAATATCAAGCATAATAGCTTTTATCAAGTCCGTGTTCAGTGGGTCGAGCCCGGCAAAAGGCTCGTCAAGTATCAGCAACTCCGGCTCGTTTATTGCAGTTACAGCAAACTGCAGCTTTTGGTGCATTCCTCTTGAAAGCTCCTCGACCTTTTTGGTCGCACAATCGGTCAGTTCTACACGCCGAAGCCACTTGGAGACCCGGCCTGATAGTGCATTTCCTCTTAAGCCCTTGATTGCGCCGAAAAAAGAAAGTACCTTGGCAACAGCCATCTTTCGGTAAAGGCCACGTTCCTCAGGCATATAGCCGATGCAGGTCTTTGTCTGCTCGAGCGAGGAGTCCCCAAATACGCTGATCTGGCCGCTGTCCGGGCGGATGATGTTCATAATCATACGCAGCGTGGTGGTCTTTCCGGCACCGTTCGGCCCGAGAAATCCATAGACAGAACCCTGGGGAACCGTAACGCTGAGATTGTTCACCGCTCGAACTTCTCCGAAGGACTTCTGTAAACTGTCAAGTAAAACTGCTTCCATATTCGATTATCTTTTACAATAGCTCCTGTTCGGCATAAACACAGTAAAAAACAGGCCTTATAAACATACGAGGAGACAATTGAGCCCGAACCAGCCAATCCCATGCCGTCAACTGCCATTTTCCTGTGGATTGTAAACTATAGGCAAACCGCCTATCAAGAAGAAACTGGCACTAAAATAATACCGGGCGTTTACTTTTTCTTACGTTTTTTCCTCAAAGTCTCAAAAAAAATAGGCTCTTCCGGGAAATGCGTAGGTACAATCTGCGTTTCGGACGGCCGAGAAAAATCGTTCGGGGCCCCAGAGGCACAAATTTCCCCCCAGCAGCCCAAATTTGAGCCTCTGCCCAAACGAT
>JAVVFI010000296.1:0-7049 GCA_032250555.1 Sedimentisphaerales bacterium | reverse complement strand
TTCTTTAGTTGTATATAGCAGTTTGACGGGCTGCGTGAGAAGCTCAAAAGAGTGCTTAGACGGCCTCACGAAAACAGAGCGAATATGAGCAAGCTCGTTTATGGATATTATTTTACAAAGATGGAGAAAAAATGAAGAAACGCAAAATGGTTACAATTGACGGTAATACAGCAGCGGCATATGTGGCCCACGCAACGAATGAAGTTATTGCAATATATCCTATTACTCCAAGCTCACCTATGGGTGAAATGGCTGATGCCAAGACAGCCAAAGGTCAGCCTAATATTTGGGGAACAATTCCTTCGGTAACAGAGATGCAGTCGGAAGCCGGTGCGGCTGGTGCTGTGCATGGAGCATTGGCGAGCGGTGCTTTGACAACCACTTTCACCGCCTCACAAGGGCTTTTGCTGATGATTCCCAATATGTACAAAATTGCCGGTGAGCTGCTTCCTACCGTTTTTCATATCTCAGCTCGTTCATTGGCCTGTCAGGCACTTTCGATATTCGGCGACCATTCTGATGTAATGACATGTCGTGAGACCGGTTTTGGTATGCTTTGTTCAAACAGTGTTCAGGAAGTTATGGATATGGCTCTTATTGCTCAGCAGGCGACGTTGGCTTCGCGAGTTCCTTTCCTGCATTTCTTTGACGGTTTCAGAACCAGTCATGAACTTCAAAAGGTCGAGCAATTTACGCATGACGATATACGCGAGATGATTGATGATGAGTTGGTTAGTCAGCATAAGGCCAGAGCACTGTCACCTGACCGACCGACGATTTCAGGAACGGCGCAAAATCCGGATGTGTATTTCCAGGGCAGAGAGACAGTGAACAAGTATTATTTAGAGGTGCCCAGGATTGTTCAGGAAACAATGGATAAGTTCGCCAAGATCGTTGGACGTCAATATCATTTATTCGATTATATCGGGCCGAAAGACGCTGAAAAGGTTGTTGTTATTATGGGCTCAGGCGCAGATACCGTACATGAAACCGGAGAGTTTCTGATTTCTGAAGGTGAAAAGGCGGGTGTGCTAAAAGTACGTCTTTACAGGCCTTTCAGCATCGATCATTTTATTGATGCTTTACCAAGAACCGTAAAGAAAATCGCGGTGTTGGACAGAACAAAAGAGCCGGGTTCAATCGGCGAGCCTTTATATGTGGATATTCGCACCGCAGTTGGCGAGGCTATGCAGGTAAAAAAAGGACCTTTTGATACCTATCCAATTATTGTTGGCGGTCGATATGGTTTAGGCTCAAAGGAATTTACGCCGGCAATGGTAAAGGCGGTTTTCGATAATCTCGATGCGAAAAAACCCAAAAGCGGTTTTACCGTAGGTATTGTTGATGACGTAACAAATACCAGTCTGGAAGTTGACGAATCTTTTGATATTCCCAGCGAGGGATATTACTCTGCAATGTTCTTTGGTCTCGGTTCGGACGGTACGGTTGGTGCGAACAGAAACTCCATTAAAATTATCGGTGAACTGACGGACAATTACGCCCAGGCTTATTTTGTTTATGATTCTAAAAAAGCCGGTGCTGTTACCGTATCGCATCTTCGGTTTGGTGATAAGCTTATTCAGAGACCTTATCTTATAAGCAAGGCTGATTTTATTGCTTGTCATAATCCGAGTTTCCTTGAAAAATATGATATGCTTTCATCCGCACGTGAAGGAGCCCCGTTCCTGCTGACCAGCAGCCACGGCAAGGACGAGGTGTGGGACACTTTGCCTCAGGAGGTGCAGAAGCAAATAATCGATAAGAAGCTGAAGTTCTACGTTATTGATGCGATTGCCCTTGCCGGCGAGCTTGGCTTGGGTGGTCGAATAAATGTAATTATGCAGACCGCCTTTTTCAAAATTAGCAATATTATCCCGCTTGATTCGGCAGTCGAGGCAATCAAAGACGCTATTCAGAAGACTTATGGCAAGAAGGGCCAGAAAATTGTTGATATGAACAATGCCGCGGTTGACGGTGCCCTTGATAAAATCTTTGAAGTAGAAGTTCCGGCCAAGGTTACGAGTAAGAAGAAAATGCCGCCGGTGGTTCCGGATGATGCTCCTGATTTTGTCAAGAATGTCACAGCAGAGCTTATAGCGCTTCGAGGTGATAAAGTGCCAGTAAGCAAGATGCCGGTTGACGGCAAGTTTTTGACCGGTACGACAAAATATGAAAAACGCAATATTGCCGTCAGTATTCCCGAGTGGGAGCCTGATGTTTGTATTCAGTGTGGGACGTGCTCTTTTGTTTGTCCACATGCGGCTATAAGAATAAAGGCTTATGACCAGAAGCATCTCAAAGATGCTCCGGCATCATTCAAAAGTGTTGACGCCAAGGGTAAAGATTTTAAAGGTATGAAATTTACCGTTCAGCCTGCTCCGGAAGACTGTACCGGCTGCGGTGCCTGTGTCCTGGCTTGTCCTGCACAGGAAAAGGATGAGGCTAAGCAGCCAACAGGCCGAAAGGCAATCAATATGGTACCGCAGGAGCCTGTTCGCGATGTTCAGCGGGAGAATTATACATATTTCCTGGCGATTCCTAATACGGACCGAGAGCTTTTCAAAACGGGCAGTGTAAAAGGCAGTCAGTTGATTGAGCCGTTGTTCGAATATTCCGGAGCCTGTGCCGGCTGTGGGGAGACGGCTTATGTTAAACTAATGACGCAGTTGTTCGGAGACAGGGCTTTGATCGGTAATGCGACCGGCTGTTCATCCATCTATGGTGGAAATCTACCTACGACACCTTATTCAAAAAGGTTTGACGGCAGGGGGCCGACCTGGAGCAACAGTCTGTTTGAGGATTGCGCCGAATTTGCAATGGGTATGCGGCTTACTGTTGACAAATTCCGTGAAAACGCACTTTTCCTGATGGATAAGGCGGCAGAGAAGGGGTGTATAGATTCGAAGCTGCAACAGGAAATTCGGACGGTCACTTTGGATGATAGTCCCGACCAGGGTGCTATCGAACAGCAGCGTGCTCGGGTGGATGAGCTAAAAGCTCAGTGCAAAAAAAGCGATTGTTCTTATTGCAGGCAGTTGTTGGATGTTGCCGATTATCTTGTTCGAAAATCCGTTTGGGCCCTTGGCGGCGACGGCTGGGCCTATGATATCGGGTATGGCGGAGTGGACCACGTTTTGGCAAGCGGTAACAATGTTAATGTGCTTGTTTTGGATACTGAAGTATATTCGAATACCGGCGGACAGATGTCTAAATCGACACCGAGAGCTGCGGTTGCCAAGTTTGCCGCTGCGGGGAAAATGATGCCGAAGAAAGACCTCGGGCTTCTGGCTATGACTTATGGAAATATTTATGTCGCCAAGGTGGCGATGGGTGCAAATACTAATCAAACAGTCAAGGCTTTTGTCGAGGCTGAGGCTTACCCCGGACCTTCGCTGATAATTGCCTATTCTCACTGTATTGCTCACGGCATTAATATGACGGCGGGTTATCTGGAACAAAAAAAGGCAGTAGCGTGTGGCCATTGGCCTTTATATAGATTCGATCCGCGGCTTACAGAGCAGGGTAAAAATCCATTACAACTCGACTCGAAGGCTCCAACGGAAAGCTTCGAAGATTATGCTTATGGTGAAAATCGTTATCGTACGCTCAAACAATCCAAACCCGAGGTGGCGGCGCAGTTAATCAAACTTGCCGGCAGTGATGCTACTCAAAGGTATGCTCTGATGGAGCAGCTTGCAAAATTGGCGTGCGATGGAAAATGTGAAGCGTAAGAACTAAAATGCAAAAAAGGAAATGGGAGGCTAAGGGAAATCAAATGGACAATAGGTTCTCAAAGATAATTTGGATGGTTCTTGTCGTTGCTTTCATCTGCACAGGGTGTCAGCGGAAATATAAGGAAGAAGCTGTTGATGTTTTAGACTCCGGACCGGAGATTGACATGACTTCTGTTCCGCCTGATTATGTGGTTAAAGCGGTCGAAGCGGTCGGCGGCTTGAATGCATGGACCCGAACCAAAGAGCTGCAGATTGATTGTGTAGTTACTTTTTATCAGATGGACGGCAGTTTTCACCTGACTGAGCAGCATCATGTGGTTTATCCCTGGTCGAATTCTATTCAGATTTCAGGTCGGGAACCGCAGGGCAGATTTGTATGGCAGTTATCAAAAGGCAAATTCGATGTATTGCAGGAAAGCGGACAAAGTGATGCACTGCCGGTCGTAATTGGCAGTAATCATTTTGCTGAAATGATATTGAGTATTATGACAATACCGGCACGTTTATTTGATGAATCGGCTGAGTTTTCCAAAGACACCACAGGACTCAAAATCCAGGGACGATGGTATTACCCGATTAACAGGCTAAGCAGACCAGTTGTCGGAGATGAGGTCGATTCCGAACCTGCTTTTGTTTTGTCTAAGGCGGTTTTATATCAGGACAGGGACAGCTCTTTAATAGATATGATTGTATTTGACTTTAAGAGCGGAGACAGCAATTTTGCGATTCGCGGTTATGACTATACAGAAGTAGAAAAAAATGGTGTTCGTGTTCCTGCCAGGATAGAGATATTTAAAGCAGACGCACAGGGCAATTTGCAGGAACGGCTGATTAAAATAGATAATCACACAGTACAACGCTCAAAGTAGAATTATAAAAAAGGTCGGATTTTTAAGCCCGACCTTGCTTTTCTTTTGGGATATCTTTTCTGCGCGTTCTCAGGTTCTAATTCATATTATTACCAGAAGGATTAGAATTCTGCTGCATCATCATCTTCATTTGCTGCTGCATCATTAGAACGGCCGTCATTATCTCTTTGATATGTTCTTTTGGTAAAGCAATATCTACAACCATTTTACCATTTCCAACCTTGCCTGCCAATGCAATATTGCTTTTTGTTGGAATGTCCGTTTGCAGCATCGGCATTGGTATCGGCATAGCTGTCATTGAACCGGCGATCTTCAACCATCGCAGCACATTATATGTCACTACAAAGTCGGCCTTCTCAGCTTCAGGAAGAAGTGCCAGAGCAGTCTTGACTTCTGAGCCCATTTGTGTTCTGCGGGCTTTTACCTTGTCAATCAACTCACGTATTGATGAATCTGCATTACTGCCGATAGTTAAAACACAGAGCCCATCAACGATGCCCCATCTGTAATCAAATCCTCCACCATACATTGAATTTATCATTTGTCCCTGCGGCGAGGCGGTGTCTGTTGCTTTCATTGTGAATTTCGCCGAATCTATCGAGACATTTTTGTAGCTGTCAACGCCACGCTGTATCTCAAAGCTGGTTTCTATCCCCAGGTTCTTATAAAAATCCAAAATGCCGCTGGTGGTGAAAAGCTGCATTGAATTTTCGATTAGCTGGTTGAATTTATTTTTATTTTTGACAGCTATAACATACTTTGCAATAAAGGGCGGCTTGTTTTTTGTGTCTATCGAAGCTGAACATGCCATTGGGCCGCCGAGACAGTCAATTCCATCTGTTACAAGAGCTTTCATCTTCTCGATATCATCGGCGTTCATACTCTCGCCGGCCATAACGGCAATCAAATCGATACCCTTGAGGTTGAATTCTTTCCAGAAATATTTATTTACTGTAACTCCGAAATTCATCATCGCCCCGTCTTCCAGATAATTAAGAAGATTGTTCTTTCTGTCCGCAGAGGTATCTGAGGCTAACATATTTGCCAAATCCGTTTCGGGAACAGCGGAGAGGGTTTTGGTGATATTCAAGACGTTGGGCTTTGGATTGATAGCTATGCTGAAGTACCGGGCTTCCTTCATTAACTTCTGAAGCATGTCTGAATACATATTCATTATATTCTGAGTGAACTTCTTCATGTTTTTAGGCTGCATCCCTGGGCTATTAGGTCCGGTGCTTTTTATTATTGTTTTTATCTCTTCAATTTTACCAAGCAACAAAGGTCCAAAAGTTCTGGATGCCTGTTGGATATTACCAAAAGCCCACACCGGTTTAAGTATAGCTGATTTAGCCTCGGTGACATCAATGGAACTCGCAAGCTTCGCTGTTCTGGCGGTTGAAATCACTTTTGCTATTCTGAGGAGCTTGTCATAATCATTTGCCCAGGTTATAAGTGCATGGTTGCCAATATTTGTAGCCAGTATTATCGGTGTGCCATTGCTTGTTATTTTAGAAATGCCGTTATCGTCCGGCCGGCTGCAGTTAGGATTGCTGCTTATAAATTGTCTATAATCTGTAACAGGAACAAATCCGCCGATGAATATATTTGAAGCCGGATTGTTTGATGTTTGTTCTCCGGGCAGAATTACGCCAAATATCGCAAGGCTGCCGTTCATATTAATACCGTTCAATTCCGGACTTCCCAAAACATTTGCTAACTGCATGCGCATCAGCATCGAGAGTCCCAAAGGCATAGGTGAGACGCCGGCTAAAAACTGATCTGTTTGATTTATGGTGTGTTCGAAATGATTTATTCGTATACAAAACAGACTCTCGGCTGGCAGCTTATTGAGCAGTGGGTCATCTGCTGGTTTTACTACGTTTACGCCCTGCAGTTCTGTAGCAAGGATGAGCATTACCAGTAATCCTGTTATGAGCGTA
This sequence comes from Sedimentisphaerales bacterium, assembly GCA_032250555.1. Lineage (GTDB taxonomy): Bacteria > Planctomycetota > Phycisphaerae > Sedimentisphaerales > Anaerobacaceae > NIOZ-UU13. Next base: position 506 of record JAVVFI010000296.1, on the reverse strand, counting down.
CTTCTGACAAATTTCGACTTCAACATTCTTTGTACCTCCAAAAATTACGGCCGACAAATATTTCTTAATTATTGTAGTCTGAGTTTTACAGTAGAAAACGTTTCGTCCATAGGAAAGTTGCAAAAAACTGTAGAGAAATCTTAAAATCCATAAACGTCTATCAAGACAATACAAACAACTCATCGGCGCTAAATGCTCATCTATTTAGGAAACTAAATTGAGAAACCTTCTTTCTGTGCTTACGTGACATTTTTTCTTTGCGATTTATTATTTTTTATCGGTGTTAACACAATATTCCAATAAGAGTGGACTTTGTGTCTATATTGGTATTGCAGTAATTATCGGTCCCGGATAGAGAGGTGGCTCGTAACAAATTCTATATTCCCGAGATAGGAATGAATTAACGGGGATTTTATTGTTGGCGGTTAGTATGCTGGTGGATATGACATAGGGTCGGTACGGCTCATAAGTGCTTTATGGGATGGTAGTTGTGGTAAGTAAAGGGC
>JAVVFI010000295.1:0-7059 GCA_032250555.1 Sedimentisphaerales bacterium | reverse complement strand
AGTTTCAGTTTTCAGCTTTCCAAGCTCATGACCGCCGGCGAAGGCGGTGCGCTTACCACCAGCGATCCGGAAATTTACGAAAAGCTCGATGCCCTTCGTAATTGCGGGCGAAGACCAGAAGGGAAACAGGACGACCAGAGAACCGACGGCTTCTACGGCGATGAAGGAAATTTCATACAGTCGGGCAATTATCGTATAACAGAATTTCAGGCTGTGATGCTAATCGAGGCATTGAAGCGGCTCCCGGAACAAAACAAGCTTCGGGATGAAAACGCAATATATCTCAATTCGATGCTGGCAGAGCTGACGGGTATAAAAACTATGCGGCGCGACGAGCGGGAGACAGCCGAGGCATATTATAACTTCACATTCAGATATCAAAGGGACGAGTTCAAGGATTTGCCGGTAGAGCTGTTTCGTGAGGCTCTTACAAAGGAGCTGGGTTTTACTGTTGAGGCATGTTATAAGCCGCTGAATCAATGTTCCCTGTACGCTCCATTAACAAAGCCCTGGCGGCATCACATTACAGAAGAGTATTGGGAGCAGATTAATCCCTCCCGATTCGATCTGCCGGTTTGCAAAAGGGTGTACGAAGAAGAATCCGCATGTTTCCATTTCAATGTTTTGATGGGAACGAAAAAAGATATGGATCTGATTGCCGAGGCAATTAAAAAGATATATGAAAACCGTGATGAGCTTAACAAGTAAGAGGACAACACGTGGATACAATAGGAGTCGCATTGATCGGATCAGGCTATATTGCCAATTACCATGCCCGATGTCTTGCGGAAGTTGACAATGTAAAAATCCCGGTATTGTGCAGCATCGACGGCAAATCAGCCAAGCAGCTCGCGGCAAAATACGGCATTGAAGAAGTCACCGACCGAATCGACGGCCTGCCCGGCAGGGATGATATCCAGGCAGCCATAATAGCCACACCCAATAAATTCCATGCACCTTATGCTCTGGAATTTATGAAAAACGGTAAAGACGTGTTCGTCGAAAAGCCGATGGCCGTTTCCGCATCGGAAGGTCAGGCAATGACTCGCTGCGCACAGAAAAACAAACGCATTCTTATGGTCGGTCACATGTGGCGGTTCGATACCGAGGTAAATTACGTTCGTGATCTCGTCCAATCGGGAAAGCTGGGCGAAATCGTCAAGACAAAAGGATATGGTATTCACGTCAACTGGGGACCTGCCGGCTGGTTTGTCGATAAAGACCTTGCCGGCGGAGGCGCGCTTGCGGATATGGGAGTTCACGCCATAGATACCGTGCGATACTTATTAGGCGACCCTGAGCCTAAAGAAGTATATGCAAAAATCAGCACATCGTTCGGCGACTATGATGTGGATGACACCGGAATCGTGATGATTACCTGGGATACGGGAGCGGTTTCTATAATTGAAAGCGGCTGGCGGCATCCATACGCCGACGGCATGGAGGCCAGCACCCAGCTTTTCGGTAAGAAAGGATACGCAAACCTGCTCCCGACTTTCTGGGAAAAGAAAAAAGGTGACAAAGTCGAAAAGATTGTCCCTGAGATGCCCGAACGCAAGGAACACTGCGACCGGGCAATGTATATGCGCCAAATGACGCATTTTATCGATTGTGTCCGCACCCGCTCTGAGCCTCTTTCAGGTATGATTCAAGGCCAGGCGGTTTTAAGGATTGTGGATGCAGCTTACGAATCGGCGCGAATCGGGGAAGTTGTAAAGTTATAATCTGTAAAATCGTACGCTGTCACGAATCTCAGGATTTGGCTTTTGATGTCACAATCATGATTATCCCGATGACGGCAAAAATCAAACCGGCCGCCAGGTTAGTCATTTTGCCGACAAGCGTTTCAGTAAGCAATATCGATACCAGCACAACAGCGCTAAAGAAACAAATAAAGAATCCCAGGGCACGGTTAATCCGTCCCACCCTGTTTTCAGTCCGGCCTTTGTCGGTTAATTCTTTTTGCTCGTCCATCGAAAGAACCTGTCAAAAAATTAAGTATGTCACGAAGATCATCGCCAGCACAGCCGTCGCCCAGAGCTTAAGATTATGCCACCACCGGGGATTTTCTAAACCCTCGTAGATATAATCTTTCGGAAGAAGCCAGACCAAAACGCCTATCAAGACGAACAACACAAGAAAGATATTTTTAGCGGTATCGTCACTGAGCCACATCAGCCACTCAAAATTCAAAAGAGTTTTCATCTTATGCTGTCCCTTCCGCCTGCGGCTGCTTCAATCTATATACCAGGCCATATAACCTGCTTACCGGATGGCTCCGGGTGAAAAGACTTACAACTATTGTTATAATAAAGCCGGCAACAAACGACCACCAGGAAACATATAAAAACGGATCTTCAATTGTAAACAAAGATTCTTTAAATAAATACATCAGTCCGGATGACGTCATTCCGCCAACAAGACCGGCAAGGCCTCCCCACTGGGTTATCCGGCGCCAGAAAATACCCAGCAGCAGTATCGAAAAAATCGGCCCCTGAAAGAACGACAAAAACGTTTGTACCGCAACATATATCCCTGGAAACAGGTCACTTACCGGAGATGTAATCACCCCGATAGTTAAAAGCACGACCGTCGTGATTCTTCCGACTTTCAGATAATGCTTATCAGATGCGCCTTTGCGGATGAACTTTTCATAAATGTCCTTTGTCCACAGGGTCGCCGTTGAATTCAGTACCGAATCTATACTGGACATTAATCCAGCCAGAAAGGCCGCAAACATCAGCCCGCCAAGTCCCGGCGGAAGCAGGGTACTTATCAATGTAGGCAATGCCTGGTCTCCGTCTTCCAGTTTTGGATGAAGAACTATCGCAATTAATCCGGGAAAGAGAACCAGAATCGGGATAAGCATCTTCAAAAACGCAGCGAAAATCATACTGGCTTTAGCGTGCCATTCGTTCTTTGCAGAAAAACACCGCTGAACAATCGCCTGATTGCCGATCATATAGGCATTGGCCATTACGAATGTAAGGCCGAACAGAATACCCGTCCAGGGAAACGGCGTCTTGGTATCGACCGGGAGTATCAAATTAAAATGGTCCTGATAAGCGGGCCCCATAGCGGATATTTTTTCGACCAGGCCGCTCCATCCGCCCACCTTAAAGAATCCCAAAAACACAACCGCCCCGCCGCCTACGAACATTATAATCATCTGTACAACGTCTGTCATAACCACCGCTGTCAGACCGCCGCAGAATGTATAAAGACCAACCACTGATGCTGTGGCAATTATGGAAACCCAATGCGGCCAGCCCATTAGGGATTTGAGCAGTACCGCACTTGCCCAGAAAATAATTCCCAGATCGAACGCAAAAAATACAATCCATGTCAGCGATGCAATCGTCCGAACAGCGTCGTTGTAACGCCTGCCGAGATATTCGGGGATGGTATAAAGCCTGCTCTTCCAGAAACAGGGAATGAAGATAAACGCGCCTAAAAGCATAGCCGGAACCGAGCCGATCCAGTCGAAATTACCGACAGAAATTCCGTACCGGTACGACTGGCCGGCAATGCCCACAAAATCGATTGCCCCGATGTCCGAGACCACAATCGACATGCCTATGGCCCAGAATGGAAGCATCCTGCCGCCGAGGAAGAAATCCGTAGATGAATGGACAAATTTCCTGAAATATAAACCCAGCAGCAGCATCCCTACCAGATAGGCGATAACCACGAAGTAATCAATTCCAGTGAGCATAACAATTTTGCTCCTAATCACTGCCTGCTTTAATTTAGTCGCCGATACAATAATTGATATAACTTACAATGACAATAACTTTTTATGATTGACATATTCAGTCGTTTTTTGCGCAAGGCAGAATGAAAACGTTCCGGTATTTGTTTAATTTGCGAGTTTTTTGGTCTTGATGAGCTGCGAATTTTCGGCTATAATTCGAAAACGATTGTAGTAAAGAAATGTTTATACACCAACTGATTTAGGCCGATATATGGATTTTACGGCAATCGCTTATGCCAACGTAGCTCAACGGTAGAGCTCTGGTTTTGTAAACCAGGGGTTGACGGTTCGAATCCGTCCGTTGGCTTTCTTTAAACCCTTATTCACCATAGAGTTACAATCATTCTATTTCCATCCTTTTCTTTTCTAAACACTATTTTGTCTCCACAACACGGCGTTGGAAACAGTCACCTGCCGAAAAAGGAGCACTGGTCTAAATGAACAGTGATCTATAGACTCTCATCAACAGAAACGAACAAATACTACTACCAATTTCTTCCTTCATTACAAAACTGTCATTGACGCTCCAATACGCTTGTGAGTATAATTACTCAGGATATTGAGTAATTTGTGAAGAGGTCATTATGGACAATTACAAAAGACCAGTTTTTGAAACGATACTTAAACGTATTCTTGAGGAAAGACGTTTTATACAAGTATTAGCTGGACCTCGGCAGGTTGGTAAAACGACGTTAGCCAGACAGGCTATTGAAAAATGCGGTCTACCTTCACATTATGTATCTGCTGACGAACCTACTCTACAAGACCGAACCTGGCTAAACCAACAGTGGGACATTGCCCGGACGAAAACCATATCTAATAAGGGACATCGCCCAGCCTTATTAATTGTCGATGAGGCACAGAAAATACCTGGTTGGTCTGAAACTGTTAAGAAATTGTGGGACGAAGATACCGCAAATAGGACTCCCCTAAGAGTAATGATATTGGGTTCTTCTCCTCTGTTAGTGCAAAAAGGGCTTACCGAAAGTTTGACCGGCCGTTTTGAGCTTATCCCAATTACACATTGGTCATATAACGAAATGAAACAGTGCTTCAGTTTTACGTTGGAGCAGTACATCTATTTTGGAGGTTACCCAGGAGCCGCGACCTTAGTCGATGAGCAAGATCGCTGGGTAAACTACATTCTGGATTCTTTGATTGAAACAACAATCTCCAGAGATATTTTACTAATGAACCGTGTAGATAAACCGGCTTTGTTGCGAAGACTATTTCATCTTGGCTGTGAGTATTCAGGGCAGATCATTTCTTACCAGAAGATGGTTGGTCAACTTCAGGATGCAGGTAATACTACTACGTTGGCACATTATCTAGATTTATTAAATGGAGCAGGATTATTAATAGGATTACCTAAATATGCGGGCCAACGTTTTCGTCAAAGAGGTTCTAGTCCAAAATTATTAGTACAAAATACTGCGCTCATGACTGCGTTATCTAATCGATCATTTGCCGAATTACAATCGGACCGTGACTATTGGGGCAGACTGGTCGAATCTTCTGTCGGAGCATATTTAGTCAACGATACAAAAAGCAAGCACATAGAAATATTCTATTGGTTAAACCGTAATAGGGAAGTTGATTTCATTCTCCGTTTAGGAAAGACGTTGACAGCAATTGAGGTCAAAAGTACAGCTAAGTCATATACATTGCCTGGCATGGAAACTTTCTGCAAAATGTTTCCTGTCAAACGCCGATTGTTGGTCGGGGGTCAAGGCATACCTTTGGATGAGTTCTTGGCTACGCCAATAGAACACTGGCTGAAGTAAAACATTAAAATGTGATAACTGTTGATACTTATTGTCTTAGGCAACTCTTTGCCCTCCGGCCTCAAAAACGATCATTTGAAATCGCTCCAATATCTCAGGAAAGTTACTTTCAAGATGTGAATTGATAATTTCATTTGTGATCAGTGTTATAGTGACTTTACGAGACCAAGAAATATGGATTTACAAAAACGGTCACGTTCATAAAGATAGGAGTAAGGAAAACAATTAAGATTCTACGGAGTGTCGATTATTAATAAACTCATCGATGTCCCTCTGACCAGAACGTAGGAACGAGAGGAAGCTAATTCCTTTGTATTTACAGGTTTCACAAATTGAAAGCAAAATCAAATATTCTTGTATCCCCTTTTCTGAAGTTAATCCTCGGACTATTTTCCGTAACCGTGCAAAGGCTTTTATAGCATGTTCAGCATTGTTGTTATTCCAAGGAACACCATCATAATTGAGAAAAGTAAACAACTTATAACGATTCTTATCAAATCGCTTCTTGTACTTGTTAGCTATCTCACTTTCATAATTGCTTTTTGCCAGCATCTTGTAGAAATGAGAAACGTCTTTGTTGTGTTTTCTTAAGTAACGTTTTTTTAGACCATATCTATCTACCGTTTCGATCATCGGTTTGAGCATTAAACCAAATTGCCATACCAACTCTTTAAGCTCCTCGTTAAAAGGCTCTTTGAAGAGATCATCGTTCAAATCCCTAATAAGATGTATGAGACATTTTTGTTGAAGACAGTTGATTGAGTTATAACCTGCGTAAAAATCAGACACTAATATCCCTGTGAAGTTTTTAAGCAATTTTTGGATCATATCGGCTTCACGTGTTGTGCTGTATATGTATACAACCTCCTCGAGATTTGTAAGAATCCAAACATAAACACTATTGTTTTTGATATTCAATTTTGTCTCATCTGCATGGATCAACAAGCCGTTTGAAATATTCTTTATCAGTGTTTCATAGGTATATCGATAAAATTGACTAGCTCTCGTCTTTAGGCGGGATATTGAACCTGTTGGGATGTTAAGAGCAAACAGTTCGTTGAGATTCTTCTCTACCGTTGCCTGCGGATGGCACAATTCAATAATTTGGTAGATTGTATAAGAAAGTAGAGCTGAACCATATTTACTCCTAGTCCAGCTCCTTTTTTTTGAAAGAAAGGTATTACCACACATATTGCACGCATAGCGTCGAAACAAAAATCTTACTATCCATCTTTTTATACCTGTATGAGTAAATTTGAGATCATAAACTGTTTTGGTCTCTTTTCTGTAAGTTGTTATATTTCTGGACTTGCATTTTGGGCAATTTGATGGAGCTCCACATTCAATAATCTTGTTTACAGGGAGTCTTCTCGATTTACGGTTGCAATGCCTCTTAGAAATCCGTTTCAATTGCTTGCTTGATCTTACATATATTTTGTTACGCTGGTAGTCCCAATAAGCCGCTCGATTGATAGCATGTAATTCTGGTGTCGCAAATTTGTTAGATCCAAAACGATATGC
>JAVVFI010000294.1:0-7087 GCA_032250555.1 Sedimentisphaerales bacterium | reverse complement strand
GACTGGACAGTAAATGGTGTCACCACGCTGACGATTTGGTTCAGAGGCGCTTCGGGCAATGCCGCCGAGTCATTATATGTCGCTCTCAATGGCGGTACACCGGTGAATAATGAAGACCCTGACGCAGCGACGACAACTTCCTGGACCCAATGGAATATCGACCTTCAGGCATTTGGTACGAACCTTGCAAATGTAAATTCGATTACTCTCGGCCTTAGCTCGGTTACCGGCGGGACCGGTATGATGTACTTCGATGATATTCGGCTTTATCCACATGCGCCGTAACTTACAAGCTGCAATTAATATCGCAGACTCGTATTAAATCGGTGCCTGTACCAATTAGGTACAGGCCCTTTTTTGATTGGAATTTCCCGGCTCAGGTGTCTTGCCTGAGGCAAACTTGAGCCGGTATCGCGACTGGTTCGGCTCGCAAAACGGGGAGATACCGCTGCGCCAGAGCAAAACCCCCGAAAAACAACAAGGCGTAAATCGCATCGCCGGCAAGTGAGTTCCTGAAGAATGGAATCGCTGCGACATAGCAACCGGCCAGCCCCGCTAAGGTCTTAGGATATAAACTACTGACCAGCCATACTCCGAAGTTGGTAATTATGAAGAACATAACTGAGCCGGTCAAAGCCGCCCCGCCCACCATGAGCGGAGTAATCCTGCGCCGAACCAGAAAACCTAAGCAAACAGTCACCACAAAACCTGCGTAAACAAAGGGCATGAACCCATGAAACAAGCCGAAGTCATAAACAAACAAACCCAGCACAAGATCACTGAGGTACACCGCCGCCAGAGGTATCAGTAGGGCCATCCTTTTATTGGCAAAATAAACACCTCCAAAAAGCGCCATAGCCGCTATCGGGGTCATGTTCGGTGGATGAGGCACAAGCCGCATCGCAGCAGCAGAAAGCGTTATTCCTAAAATTACAAAAAAACGTTTATTCAACATCTCTATTCTCCTTTCGTAAAATTTTTAGTCACTGTCTTAAGCTCGTTTTTTTACTCGTTGCTCTATGGTGACAAGGTCTGCGAAGTACCTGACGTCACGCAGAACCACCTCGCCAACGTTGACGTCAACAGGCTGTTGGAAGATTGGCCCATCATAAACAAATGAATGGAACTCGCCATTCTCACCGCACGGATCAACTCCATCGGGAAGGTCACGGATTAAATCTGCATCGATCGGCCTTCCGGCGAACTCCCTGCCAAGCTTCTCTCTGTCCACGCACGTCAGATACGCCTTGAAACCAAGGTCAATGAACGTCCGGACAATCTCAGTCGTGTCTCGGCCCCAGATTGGAAAAATTGCCTCCATTTCAACCTTCGCCAGGTTACGCTCGCGGTAATCCCGCAGGTCCTGCAGGAAGACGTCTCCGAAAGCAACGGTCAGCACATCTTTATCCTTATATTCAAGCATTGTTTTCTTCATCAGGGCCTCATAGTCTTCCAGGCTGCAATTGGCTTCAGGCAGATACAGCATGTGCAGCGGTATGCCGAGCGATTCGGCCTGCTGTTCCAACAACTCCACACGAACACCGTGGTGACTGATGCGCCCGTATTGTTCGGATACCGTCGTCAGCAGAGACACAATCTCATACCGGCCGCTTTGGAACAACGCATGGAGTGCCATTGCGCTGTCCTTGCCTCCACTCCATGAGAGTATGATTTTTTCCTTCATATCCTTGAGTCTCTATTTCAAATCGTATGGGCTGTTATCTATCGGATCGAACCATCCCAGCTTCATATCAACCGAATCGATGCCATAGGCGTTGCTGCCATCAAATTCCGCCAACCGGCGCCGTTCAATATGGCCGTCGGCCCAGCCGATATTTGCCAGAGTACTGTGGCGGAAATGAATAGACGGTGACATATAAAAGTCCGTTACGGGCAGACCGTTGCGAACGGTGAAGGGCGGCTCGACAAATGAATATTCGATTAAATATTTTCGGTCATTCGCTATTGCCGTGTCCGCGAACATCAGCGTCCGGCCAGGCGAGGCGACTTCCGACATACGCGTCGTCGAAGCATAGGAATCTTTCCAGACTTCTACGCTCTTTACACCATTCTGCCAGAGCCGGCTGCCGATATACGTCATGTTATAACCATAGCCGCCACAGCCCTGTTCGAAGTTCTTCTTCCAATCCTGTCCCTTAACAAAGTCGGCTTTTGCGGGACATTCTTTCACCCGGCCATCGGCCAGGTATCCCGCCAAAGGCCCCCTGAGGGGATTGAACGGGTCATCGGGAGTTTCTCGCATTCCGTGCCAGCGATGCAATCCGGAATTGTCCCACAGGTCGCTTGCAGCCGGTACGTAAGCACCATCATTCTCGGTGGCGTAGCCGATACCGGCGAGCAGGAGCTGCCGAAGGTTCGATTCGCACGCCAGGGCGCGACCACGGGACCGCGCGGCAGCTAACGCAGGCATCAGTATAGCCATCAGCATGGCAATGACCGAAATTACTACCAGTAACTCTGTCAGGGTAAAGGCTTTTTCTCTTCTATAACACATAAAACTGAATCAACAATTCTCTCAATAACGCCACTGTTCTGTTTTGAGCCATTGGTCAAGGAAGACGGCCACATCGGAAATGTCGATGACCAAGTCTTTAGGCTCTGCCAAATCACATCTTGCTCTCCACCCGGGTGAGCCAAAGTGACTGTTCAGCGCCGAGATAAGAAGCTCCAAATCAGATGCGTCAACTATACCGTTAAGATCGATATCGGCACTGTAGTTTTGTTCTCTCAGAACACCTACCGCCTCTAAATCCAGACCGCCTGAACCAAGAGTAACCCAGGCATCGTAAATCGGATGATCGTCTTGATAGAAATCCCAGGCCGGCAAGGTGTCGGGGTCTATATTCAACATAGCTTCATCGTTAAAATCTCCGCTGCCGGGTATGTCAACTATTCTCACGTATCTTATATCGTTCACATCGACAAGGCCGGATAAGACCATCGGGTCTTCGGCAATTTCCTTCAAATCGAAAGGTGTACCGGTACAAATGCCATAAGCATTTGGATGCTTGCCGGCCAGATTGTAAATTTTACTAAGCTCAATGGTGCCATACCGACCTACAGCTTCGCCTGTCAGAGAAACTGCGGGAAACCGGACAAAATCATTGCCGTTGGAAGATACTTCCACGTATCCCAGCTCAGCTAACATCTGCCCCGCAATAGAGCCGGTACCCAGGCTTGCGTGGGAAATAAAGCCGTTCTCGAAAACGACAAAGTCGTAGCCATTGCCCTGACGAATCGGTTCGTCGAAATACAGAGTAATCTGACCCGGCGACACACCCTGGCCTATTTCCTCCTGAGTCAAATCACCCAGGCTGACAATATCGAGGTTATCTCCAGTAACCGGCCCCAGTGCCCTGCTCGGATCCGTCCATTGCGGATCCAGTCCGGGCCCGGGCTGATAGCTTACTACCTCCGTGGCCCAGCCGCGAAATATCGGATTTATCACCGCGTTAGAGTCCTGCGGATCGGCATGCTGCCAATCGTTGTCGGGATTGATATATCCGTTTATCCCGGCCTCGGTATAGGGGCGGTCATATACTGGCTGGCATACAAGCGTATCTATCGCAAAGTAAGCGGGAGTATTCATACCCCAATCGCCGACGTCACTGGAACTCAAAGTGAACTCAAGGCTCTTCACGGTTCCCAATGAAGCCAAATCAACGTGCTGCCAGGTATCGAGGATGTAATCCTCGGCATTGTCGGCAAAACGATAATCAGCTAAGTAGAATTCGACAGTGCCGGTCACCGCGCCGTCAACGTCTTTGCCGGTAATGGTCAGCATAAACCAGTCTGCGTCGCTGCCGCTTTCACCGCCGAATTTTTTAGAAAAGACATCGCCATTAAGCATTGCGTAATATGTGTAGTTGGTATTAGTTGCGTACAGGCCTTCAACAATACCGGGCTCGTTCAATGTCACGACCGGCGGTGAAACCCAGCCGATATAAGCAACAGCATAATTGGCCGAGCCATCTTCGCCTTCCCCCGCGACGACGTTATACTGACCCTCCAGACCCACTGCTGTCGTATCGGTGATGTTCGAATAAGAAAAGCCGTCCCATGAATCCCAATCGGTATTATAGTTATTGCCAAAATGCACGCCAGCGCTGGTAAAACCGCCCGAACCATCTGAGCCGTTCCAGAAGGATTCCGCCGGAAGGTCCAAATCTTCTAACGTCGCTGTATCAGCATTCACGGTAGCTGCTATCGCCAGAACAAAAATTAAACTAACCGTATTCAAAAATTTCATCAATCTTCCCGAAGCCATTTTTTCATCTCCTCCAGTTCCAAATGTTGCCGTTTGTTCTTCAAAAACACTCCACTTCATCACTTTTGCTTACCTGCCTTTCTTTTGCTTTGCCCTTACCGCGAGGGCGTCTAATAAAAAAACCGCCGCTCCCACGAAAGGAACGGCGGCTTATTATTACAGCTCAAACGGAATACCAGCCAACAACATCAGACCGGTTTTCTGCACTTAAGTTCCTGCTCGCGAGAACATCAGGGCCGCCGTCTCAAAACCCGCACTAACCAACTGAGCTTAAGCTCACTTCTAATCAGTACCGGGCGAAACAGGCTCCCATACGAGTGTGCAACCAACTACAGGCAGGTTTTCTGACTTGCGTCTTACCTCGAGGCTCCTTCCCATCCAGTACTGATTTTCGTTTAATGGACAGTGGATAAAAATGCCCCTCGGATTTCCGATATCTATCGGAACAGGCGCTACACAGCGGCGCGACCGTCACGGATTCTAACCGTGTTCCCGTTTGACTATCCCGAAGCACAGCTTCAGGACCTGCTGTCGGATTATATTATTTTCAAAGAACGAAAGAATGCTATCACACCATTCGGGTTTGTCAAATAAAAATAATTTTTTTAGCGTTTCAGATAAAGAATAATGCCGGCCAGAATCAAAATAACAACAACGCATACAGAAAGAGAAATTATAAATACCCAGATAAAGCGTTTGTTCTGCCTGGATACGATGTATTTGAGGTACCTGTCGCTCGTGGAGAATGTCCGGCTCATCTGCATGATACTGTCGGTCTGGCCGAGCGTGCTCTGGTTAAGTTTGTCCAGAGTCTGATTAAATTTATTAAAGCTCTCAGTCATCTGGACATCCGTATCGGCCGCGGCGGCAAGCTGATGGTCGATATCAACCAGCGCATCGGTCTGCTTGGCCGTTTCGCGAGGGATTTTTTCAACGGCATCCAAAAACTGATGGTTCTTAGCCGCGGCGGATTTCAACTGCTCGATAAGCTGCTCCGTTAAATGCTTCTGATTTTCCACGACAGAAGGAAAGCTCTCGACCAGCTTGGGTAACTGTTCGATCCGGCCTATCAATTCTTCATGCTGAGTAACCTGGCGGCCCAGATGCTCGTTAATTTCTCCTAATTGCTCGGCAAGCTTACCAATACCCTGCTGCAGTTTCTCGATTGATTCGTTTTTGTCTATCTGCGGTACCGCTTGAACGACAACATTATCACTTTGCTGAGCGGGAGAGTCTGCTTGAGCATCAGCCGACCTGGCGGTTTCCGTTTCCTGACTAATCAGACCTTCATCATCTACCTCCGGCCGGGAATTCCCGGAGCTAAATAATTTTTGAGACCGCAGCCATTTACCCGTCTGCGCCCAGAGGTCTTTGATAGCCATTTTATGTTCCTTAGCCATTGTTCAGTTCCCGATACTCAAAAGCCCGACAAACATCAAGCTTAAAAACGTATTAAAAGATTTTACCGCTGGAAGTTCAAGCTATTTTTAATACTATTATCGGTATTAATCATATTTCTATGTCTTAATGAGGGGGGAGCAGTTCAAATCTATGACAAACTGGAAATGGGCGGAAAAATCCCTACTATTCCTATATATTATTGATATTCCCTTGACAAAACTTATGGGAAATGATATAATATGTTTTATTGATGGGGGAAGAATTCTTCTTTATACAGGCATTTTCACCCTAAAAGCGTCAATTTTACAGGCTTAACAAGAGAGGCCAATGAAAATTTGTAGAACTCTTTCTAATTCAAGAACAAATGCGATTGCAGTTAGGAGAATTACGAATGAATAAAAGAACATTAGCAACAGTTTTCGTTGTCATCTTCATAGCTTTATTACCTGCAACAAGCTTTCCTACGACTCAAGCTAAAGCTAATCATTGCCACCCGGACCATAAGCAAACATCCCAGACCAATACCAATAAAACCGTTAATAACAGAGCCTCAAACCTTAAAAAGAAAGCCGCCAGTACCAGGGCCTTAAACCTTGAGAAACAACGCACTGGAACCAGGGCATCAAACACTAAGAAGAAACCCGTCAGGAACGAAGCTTTAAGTCTCAATATGATACACTCAAGAGAGCTTCCAATTGCGATGCTATCGGTGGACAAAGCTGTCAAAGCCGTAGAATCCGGGGACAAGAATAACGCACTATCTGAACTGGAGAAAGCTCTGGGTACGCTTATTACAATTTACGAAGCTCTCGGTACACATATACAATCGCAATTTGCAAACAACCGCTGCCCCATAATGGGCTCACCAATAAATATCAATACGGTTGCTGAAAATCTCACACGCTACTTCAAAGGCCGGAAAGTTGCCTTTTGCTGCGCCGGATGCCCTTCAGAATGGGATAAACTTACTGATGCACAGAAAGAGGCCAAATTACCAAAAGAAAAATCCTGATTTGCTCTTCATCCACAATAATCTATAGTCAATCGAAATGGGTTTACCCCCGAGAGCAACCCCTTTGGTCCATAACAGGACGGCAATCTTCAATCCTCATTTTCAATAGACTTGATAATGTAGTTAACGGTATCTATGAATTTGTGTCCTTCTTCAAATTCGCATTCTTGATTAATATTCTCTTTTGCCCATTTATATGCATCAGCATAAGCTTTCTCGCTTGATTCTGCTTCAATGACTTTGCAGGTTGCTTCTATGTCTCTCAATATCCGCCCTTCACAATCTTTTATAGTATTGAAAAATACTAGCACTTACAGCAGTGTGTACCGCGTATTGGCAGGCGCAGGCTTATTGCGACGTTGGAATCGTAAGCCATCGAAAAAAGG
>JAVVFI010000293.1:0-7117 GCA_032250555.1 Sedimentisphaerales bacterium | reverse complement strand
GCCGAACATCCAGGGCTTTGCTTGCTCAAGCATCGGCACTTCAGGCGGTTACCAAGTTCGGGGATGAAACCACCATCCAGGGTATGTCATTTCTTGCACAGATGGGACTCCAGGAAGATGCGATCAAAAGGATTACTCCCCTAATTTTAGATTTCGCCGAAGCGCAGGGAATGAACGCTGCCGATGCGTTTAAGCTGGTAGCCAAGAGCTTAGGTTCTTCAACGAATGCCCTTTCCCGTTACGGGATTACGATTGAAGGAGCTGTTGGTAGTGAAAAAAGACTGGAGAGTGCTACGAGCGCATTAAGCAAGGCGTTTAAAGGGCAAGCTGAAGCGGCCGCAATGGTGGGCACGGGTGCGCTTACACAGTTTTCTAATTTGTGGGGGGACCTCCAGGAGCGGGTCGGCAGTTTCGTTGCGAGGGCATTGACTCCACTGGTAAAAGGGTTGGGAGAACTTATAACGGTAACGAAAAAAGAAAGCGAATCGCTAGAAGAACAAAGGATAAATTTTAATGTTCTGGTGGGGGCTGCAACATCGGTAAATGCCACCGCTAAAAATAGGGCAAAGTTTATCGCAGAAATAAATAAGCAATATCCCGAATATTTAGGAAATATTGATCTCGAAAAGGTGACCAATGAAGAATTACTAACGTTGGCAGAAGATGTCAATGATCAATATCGGGAAAGAATAAAATTAATAACGGCGCAGGAAGTTTACAAAGAGTATGTTGCCCGGCTGGTAGCACTGGAACGTGCAGAATTGCTCCATATAAAGATTATCGAGGGCGTTAATCAGGGATTTATCGATGTCGCTGAAACGACAACAGGAACGGCAGTTGATATGTTTATCAACTCAGAAAATCTTATTTCCTCACAGACTGCAAGATTAGAAAAGAACAGGGAAAAGCAGAAGCGGATCTATAACCAAATGAAAGAAGATGTTGAGTCGTATGGGTTTGATTTCTTATATGTAATGAATTTGGTAGAGAGGGGCACTGGTGGAAAGGGTGGAAAGGTAGTATCTGATACCCAAAAAGGCGAAAAGATAGTATCTGATGCCCAAAGAGTAGAATTAAAAAAATTTACGATTGAAAGGATTGATTTGGCCAAATGGGTTGGCAGTGAACGAATACGAATCGAGAAAGAAACGTTAGAAGAAATGAAGTCCATGCGGATGGAGTTTCGCGAGGATGAGGGTAATGCACAGTTTAAGGCATTTGACAAAGAAGTCGAATTTCAGAAACAGAAAAAGGAATTTAGCATTAATGCTTCGGCAGAGGCTGCGATGGGGGCTGGTGAGATAACAGCAGAAATAGGTAGGGCTAACCGTGAAGAGGAGATTGCACAAATTGAAACACAACGGGCTTATGAACTTTCACTTGTCGAAGGTAATAAAGAAAAGGAGCGGAAAATAAATGATGAGTTCAACGCCAAAAGAGCGGAGATAAAAACGAAACAGGCTAAAGCAGACAAAAGAAATGCGCTGTTTCAATCTATAATTAACACGGCTGCGGGTGTTGCGCAGGCGATTCCTAATCCGTTTTTAATCGCGTTCGCGGCTTTGATAGGCGGTATTCAGCAGGCTTTGATCCTGGCCCAACCGATACCCCAATTTAAAAAGGGTACGAAGTCAGCGCCGGGGGGTATGTCTATCGTGGGTGAATCAGGGAAGGAGCTTATGATAACGCCTTCGGGGATTATTGAGGTATCGGGTGACAGGGCAGAGTTAAGGGATTTGGAAAAAGGAACAGAGATTATCCCGGCGGATAGAACGAAAAGAATCATGGACAAGGGATTGGTAGCCTCATTCGCGGACAAAAGAATAAGACCGTATAATGATAAATTAAGCACAAGGCAACTGGAAAAACTGCAATCGAAACAATTAAAAGAGCAGCAGGAAACGAATAACTTGTTGGGCCGGTATAAATATCAGGTCCGGGACAAGGTATATGACTTGAGGGGAAATGTGACGAGATATGTATAGCTTTCAATTAAATATAGGCTCTTTAACCTCACCATCGGTAGGTGGTGGATGGGTTGACGTATCTCCAATTTTTGGAACAGCTTCGATAAATAAGTCAGTCGAAGATCAGCAGATATTTGCAAGGGTAAAGTTAGACGGCCAGATAAAATTCAAGGGCGACGACTTTCAGGCATTGAACATTTTGAGGCTAACTTATGCGAAGTGTGATATACGGGTACGGCATACCGTGCCGGGGAGTTTGGCTACAACGATTTTCACCGGTGAGTTGAACTTGTGGGGCGATTATGAAGAAAACAAATGTTCGTTAAAGGTGGAGGCGAACGACGACTATGCCGAGCTTTTGACCGGTAAAACGAAAAAGGTTAATGTATTAAATGAGCCTGCGATAAAGTGCGACATTGAGCCGAGTTACAACAGGTTGGTATTTTATGAAACGAATGTTCCGCAGTCTTCTTTGTGGTTTACTCACAATCCGGCATCATACTCGATTGAAACATATGCCAGAGAAGAAACGGTTTTGTCTGATCATATCGCAGACGGCTTAGACGGAACGGGCGGCTGGGCGATAATTGAAACTTACGCTAACGGAACGAAAAAACTCGCTCGCACGTGGGAAGACGGTGGTTTTGATACGCCAATAGTAACCGACTTCACTTATCAGGACCTGCCCGCAGACCCCGGATATTTGCTAAACAGCCAGTATAATGTTGGCGGTTACAGGGTGACCTTAACCGCAGCGTATGAAATATTGGTGATGGATGTTGACCTGTGGAGATTGGCATGGCTGAAGGATGAAGTATATTACCCTACTGCTACGATTACCTATTCACGCTTTAGGGATTTAAGGGGAGTGATAAAATATATCGTAAATAAGTTTGATAGTTCGATTCAGTTTGATGATGATTCATGGACATATTTGGACACACACGAAGATTTGAATTATCTGTTAATTGCGAACGTGAGCGACCTTATACCCGCCGCCGGTGTTGAAAAAACCGACGAACAGGAATTTGGATATTTGACCTTTGATAAGTTGATGGAAATGTTAAGGGAAAAACTCCGCCTATACTGGAAAATTGAGTCAGTTGGTGGGGTGCCTTACTTTAGGACAAAACATCGTTCAGAGGTCTTATATACTGCCGGTGCGATAGATTTGACCGCATATAACGGCTTTGATTGGTGCAGGGATGTTTGGAGCTATGTTGATTTAGATATATACAATAGATATGAACGGGAAGTAGAAGCAAAAAATATAGACTTTTTAGGGACAGACATTTTAGTTCCGAGTTTAGATAATATCGCAGAAACAAAAGTACGGGGTGATGAAAAATGGTATTTCGATATTTGGGATATTATTTCGAGGGGATCGGACATTTACCCGGCAGACAAAGACGACGAGTTTTGTATGATAGCCGCAGCGCCGATAGAAACTGACGGCAACGAATTGCTAACAGAATTTATCAATTCGGCAACTTTGCCGTATGCTTCTTTTAGTTATTCAGGAGGAATATTAACCACCACGGCGACAAGTACGAGCTTATGCAACTCCAATGAGTTCGCAACGATCAAAGGATATTTGTATAAAATTACGGCCAACCTTACTGCTTATACGGGCAACGCCCCGGTGATTCGTTCTTCATCCCCGGACGTCAGTTTTTACTTTAGGCCGACAAAAGAGAGCGTAACTCTAAGCAGTGGCGAAAATACTTTTTATGCGGTGGCATCAGCGGCTACGGCCACGGCTACATTGTCAATACAACAATCGGGGGCGGGGTCTTTTACGATTGAAGATCTGAGCATCGAAAGGTACATTTATAATTGCCGGATAGAAACAGGAGCATTAAGCGGGATGCCTTATGCGAACGCTGAACTTTCGGTGGCTAACTTAGACGATGGACATGGACAATATGAACTACCCGACACTCCGGCGACAATCAACCTAACATCTACCGTTTTAACAAGCGTTCAGCTACTGAAAAACAAAGAGCAGACGGTTCAGGTTGGTATTCATAATCCTGACGACATAGACGAAGAAGAGTTATACACAACTAATAAAGGAACATTGGAGTTTAGAAGTCTTAAAATACCGCTAAGCGGCGGGATACCGGAAATAACGGGGAGGTTCAGATGATAATGATGATGCCCATATCACACCAGCAGGCGTTTCTTTTGTCGGGAAACTGGTATAACGTAGCTTGGCCGGCGATCAGAAACCCTTATGATCGCTTGCCGCCGATGTTTATGGATGGCATTTTACCGCAGACTTACACCATTAGTGAATTCAAGGTAAGGCCGTTGACATTTAGCGGGGTGACAAAAACTGTTGGAACGCCTGAAACGCTTGCGACTTCATTAATACAATGGACACGTGGCGAGCAGTCTGATACTTTCTATTACACAGGAAAGGCAAGATTGAGTTTGTCAATTACCCAGGGTTACCACGAATTATACGTGAAACTATCTAATGGTGACGAGTATATTTCGGAACCATTTTTGTACATTACTGATTCGTGTATTTCCAACACACCCACGGTGGGTGATTACGCTAAGACTTCACCAAATGATGATTATTCAGAAGATTACTATAAATAATGAATAGTTCGATAATTAAAATAAAGATCGCAGGGTTGCCGGCCATATTTCCGGCGGCTGATTTCGTGGGCAGATGGAATACTTACGACAGAGTTATCCTTATCGGGAATCACTCCGAAGTGGTGGAGACCGATGAGGCCTTCAGGACGATTTATGATAATAACTATCAAACACGAAAGGTTCAGTCTGTAACTTATGATAAGTACCTTTTGAGAATTCCCGCCAATGAATACTGGCGGATAGACTTAATCGAGCACGCAAAATTCATCACCATAACGACTCACGATGAAATAGAACATAACGCCATTGTGTTGAATGTGAATTACACAAAAGAGGAGGGCACGGAGTTGGGAGTTTACGAAATTGAATATGCTGATAAAAACCCGCAGAATTACAAAAATCAATCCTTGCCGATTAATAACTTTTTAGAACATAATAATCTTCAGAATGAATACGAATTAGATCAATTAGTAAGGCTGACGATGCACAACTCTGAAACGATAGATTCTGAATTTACTGAATTAACAACGGTGCCCATAGGCGGAGATCCGAACCTTTACTATTATTCAGAGCTTTTGCCTGAATTCGTTATACCTGAGATCAAAGAAGAATCTGAAGAAGTGAACGGCGTTGAAAAGGTCACACGTTCGAGTGGGTCAAGAGCGATGCGGGCAAGGTTTTACCTTCAAACCGACGAAAAAAACCAGGTGGCCAAATACTTACAAAGATGCTCAACGGTAGCTTTACGATTCCCGTGGGGCGAGAGGTCGGCAACCGAAAGAGTGGTCCCTGAAATTCAACCTGTGGGGGTCAATCTCTTTCAGGTCGACATAGTGATGAAATATGAAACAACGAATTATTACCCAGAAAATATATAAAGATGGCTGACGAAACTTATAGCACTGTCGAAACATATTTGAACACAAATATAAACACGAACAACACCAATTCTATCACAGGTGCGTTACATAATACGGCCGAAAAAAAGCTGTTAAACGGCTTGGCGGGCAAGTTGTTTGATACCACAAGACCTTACAAAGCAGGTCAGTTGGTGGTTAAGAACGATACTACGTTCGGTGATGAGATTTGGGAGGCGGCCTCGGATGTGGCGGCCGGCACGTGGAACTCGGCAAACTTCACCCGCTTGACGAGAAGGGTGAGCAAAATAACGACCTCGGATACTCCCTATACGGGAATCGAGGCGGGTACGAACTTTTATACTCACGGCATAGGCCATACCGATGTTGTGGTTTTTGCGAAAGATTCATCTGGTGGTAATATACCTTTGAATGTGACGGCGACCTCCACGACAAAGGTAACGATTACTTCGGCATCAAATCAGGCTAATGCGGTGGTGTATGTTTATGAAATGGTAATATCTTAGAACTATGAAAAAACTGATAATATTTTTAACGATTGTTTTAGGGGCATATTTCGCCAATTCACAACAGGTATATCCTTTCGATATGCAGGTGCAGGGCGACGTCCAGGTCGATAGTTTATTGAAGTTGAAAAGCGTGGCTGTTTCTACTTCCGATTCTGTTTTAGTCAGGGACGGTTTTAGCGTAGCTTATAAACTGATAACAGGTGGAGGTCTTACGGTAACGAATAACGGCGACAATGCCATTCTTACCGCTACCGGAAAGACTGACACTATCAACGGCGAATCGCAGCTTTCTTTCAATGGGAATGCACTTATAATGTATAAAGAATCTGGGGAAATGAACATCAATAACAAGATTTATTCTTCGTCCATGATGTTCAAACCAAAACTTTCCTTCGCGAAGTATAACGGCACTATTTCTAGTTATGCGGCACTGACGACATATCACAGGTTGGGGCGGATAGCCTGGGGCGGCAGTTATTCTATTTCCGCCGTCAACGATGGTGCGGCGTATATCGACGTCAAGGCTCGCGAAAATTGGAGCGGAACGGCAAACGGTACACAGATGGACTTCGGAATAACTCCGGTCGGGTCTACGACTACAAAGGTGGCACTTTCATTATATGACGATGGGATCACGATGTTCACAGGGATAAACGACACTACGCCGGAATATACCCTGGATGTAAGCGGTAAGATGCGGGTTACAGATTCTACATTTTTCGATTCTCCCGTAGTGTTTAGCGATACGGCGATTATCACAGCCCCATCATGGCGGGAATGGTCGCCGACTTTTACGTGGACGGGGGGTAATTTGACAATCGCAGATACGGTTGCGAGATATATGCAAGATGGGAATATTGTGTTTTTTCATATCACTATTTGGGGATCAAACACATCTGGTTCGGACAATACAGCCTTTCGGATTACACCCCCGGTAACGCCGTGGAATACAACAAATAATAAAATGTTCCAACCCGTTGTTAGTTGTTTGTTAAATCAGGATGGAAATAATCCCCATAATGGGACAAGTGGGGCGCAGCCGTGGGGGGCTTATATTAATATGGATGACACGTATACATCATTGATAATTTATAATACCACCAGTTATAGTATCGCGAATGGTGCGAGCTTTTATATATCACTTTCAGGGAAT
>JAVVFI010000292.1:0-7137 GCA_032250555.1 Sedimentisphaerales bacterium | reverse complement strand
AGATTACTTCCTCCTGGGCAGAAAGTGTAACGTATACCACCCAACCTACATATAATTCAGCTATCGAATCATCGACTACTCTTAGCGGTACCGCTAACGGTTGGTATGTATGGGATTTAACAAGTTTGGTTCAGCAGTGGGTAGACGGTTCAGTACCTAATTATGGGGTAACTATCTTCGATCATGGGACAGGCCTACGTCAGCGGTTCGTTTCGAGCGATAACGCAACTGCCACTGAGCCTTGGTGGAACTTACCACCCACAGACGCTTCATTCAGGCCATATCTTGACGTTGATTTTACTCCAACTGTAATACCAGCGCCTGGAGCTATTCTGTTAGGCAGTATCGGCGCATGTCTTGTCGGCTGGCTAAGAAAGAGCAGGACTTTTTATTAGAAAACAGCACTTTTTTTAAGGACAGAGTTATGAGGAAATTAATTGCAATTTGCGCTTTTGTGGCATTGATTCTGTCAGTCAACAGCCCTGCAGATGCAAGCATTACAATTATAGATATGGTTGATTCTACCGATAGCCAGCCAAACACATATTTTGGCAGTACCCCAATCGACACCGACAGCACCAGACCGTCCCCAACGGATACCTATCGTTGGTGGAATGAAGACTGGGGCTGGACACATACCTTTAGCCCGCCCGGACCAACACCTTCGGCTATAATTTCAGCAACATTGGAAATCAGGGCATGGGATCTGGACTTTCCTTCTGAAATAAATATCATATTTGGCAGCGGCCCCAGCGGTACAAACATAGGAACTCTTCAGGGCGGAGATGATATATGGACAACAAGCATCCTGTCCCTCTCCTCCGATTTATTTACCGATTTGATAGATGGAAATATTAATATATGGATGGATATTGATTCTACGAACACTTTTAATATGGATATGTGGGCGGTAACATTGGAATCATCCAAGCTTATAGTTACTTACAATCCGATACCTGCTCCCGGCGCTGTTCTGTTAAGCAGCATTGGTGTTGGCCTTGTCGGCTGGTTCAGAAGAAGAAATACACTGTAAAAATAAGTAAATAAAACTTAAAGCAAAAAGGCGAATCTATACGATCTTGCTTTTTTTCAAGTTTTTGTGAAGTTGTTTCTATTTTAAATTCGATTTTCTGCTCTACCACAGAAAAAAAAAGAGCGCATTAAAAACTACCCATCTCAATTAAGCACATCTGCAGGAAATTTCTCAAATCTCAGCCAATATGGCTTTAGAGCCCCAAAAAAAGGCATTTCTAATATTTATCCTCTCCTAAAATCCCATAATTCTAACGATAAACTCACCCATGAAAGATTATCCAACTACAAAGAAAAGATGGTTTTCTCAAAAGTGGTATTTTTTTTCTGGACATAAGGCCTGATACTTGATAAAATAGCAGACTATAAGGACAATCCTCTCTGGAGGAGGATTATCACGTTTATTATTGTACGTTGCTTTACTTGTTTGTAAGCGCGCTGATTTACATACAAGAGAGTAAAGGAGCGAGGAGTGAGATCAGGAAAGAATATCATATTTCTGATTATTTTTGCGGTGCTTGTCGCGGCCACGGCCGTAAGTGCTGCACCAATAGTCACCTATTGCGATCCTGTCGAATTCACAAACTCGGCATCCGTAGACGCCGGGATTTTCCACTCTAACGTAATCATTTTTATAGTCTTAATCGGATTCTTTTGTGTTTCATTAGTTATTGACCGTAAACTCTGGCTGGCAACTCTGACTGCTCCACAACGAACGGGCCAAAGTGGATTTTATTATGTCCCGCAATTATCTGGAATATCGGCCGGAACAATAACCTTCCCATCCTATATCAGTATGCAAGATAAAATCCGGCAGAAATACAATATTCATCGCGCAATACACATTACCAATGCATTTATTAAATTCACTATAAAGCACTTTTCCTCCTTACATAAACCCGCATTGATATGTTGTATGGCTTTGAGTTACAAGCTGAACAAATCTTTTTCACCAGCATTTATTTTTGTTCGACTGGCTCGCGGCCCGCCTGTCCTTACCTAAGAACCAATATTAACCTTAATTTCGTAAAGGGGAATTAGCGCGCTTCTCCTTTATGTAGATAGTAAGGTTGATATGATTCTTATTTGTGACCCTCCACGTACAAAAATAAGAATAATGGAGTAAACAAATAGTAATAGAAAGTAAATATGTATCCCTAAATAAAACATGAAATTAAATTTAACGAATCTCATTTTTCACAGTGAAAAATGAGAAGAGGAGTTTAACTGATGAAAAAGAAATTAATAATATTTTGTCTAGCAGTGGGATTAAGTTTCACGCTTGCGACACCATCATTCGCAGCGTTAACTCTTAATCTCGATGGTAGCGAACTCGCAGTTGGAACTTATTCCGGTACCGCCGGTACTATCTCAACATCATTATGGGGCAGCAACAATATTATTTTTGTCGGAGAAATATACAACCCCAGTATCGGTGATATTGATTTAAAGAATGCCGGTTCCACTGGAAACACATTCGATGTCGTTAATACCGGCACCACTCCGCGGAAGGCCTCATTGACTTTTGATTTCGAGACCAAGTACGCAGTCACGGACATTACCTTCATATACGGAGGTAATGGTTTCTCAATTGAAATCCAGGCACTGGATAGTAGCAATAATGTGCTTGATTCGCTATCTGCATCTACAACCAATGGTGCTTCTGCTGGTCCGGTAACTCTTTACGCCGGTTTCGGCAACTCTATCAAGACCCTCACATGGTGGGACCCTGATGATCTTTCTTTCGCGGCATTGGATAACATCTCCCTTACAGTTATTCCTGCTCCCGGTGCTATTCTGTTAGGTAGTATTGGTGTAGGCTTTGTAGGCTGGCTCAGAAGAAGAAGAACACTGTAACAAGATGTAAACATTACAAACAATAAGGGCGAAGCTATATACTTCGCCCTTATTTTTTGCGCAGTTTATAATGAAATCATTGAATTTATCCGATGGCAAGGTTGTTACTCAAACAAGTGAAGGTTGACGCCAGCTTCCAATACCGTCCCACCAAACACCAATGTAGTCAACAACAGACTTGTTTTGTTCTCCGGCTAATTCAAGTGTCATATCACGAAGTTCCCTCATACAGCTTAGCCCCCCAATCTGCCACGCTTTTACGCCTATTCCAACTGCCTCGCATTCTATCTGCTTGAAGTCAATCTCATCAGCAGCCAACATTTCCGCTAACATTTCAGCCTTCGGTTTTAACACTTCCCGCCATTGCTGTCGCTTTTGTTCTTCTTTTACAAATACATCTTGTAACAAACTCTCACGGTTCTCTTGCCTGCTTTGCCGCAGAGCTTTGGCCTGGACAATTCGTTGTGAACGGTGCCTTCGGCTCACAGACGGCAAGAACATTTCCAGCAGTCCGGTCAAAGGATCAATAATCACCCATACCAAAAACGTCGTCCCTAATGTTCCTAAGGTAACCCCTGATGCGAATTGGCTAACTGTACTGATGCCTATCATTCCCAGACAACCCGCAAATCCTCCCAACAGAGGTGTGATTACATAAAATACTTTATAGTAATCCGTGCTGGTGAGCAGGTGTTCTATCTGCACTTTTTGGCTGCTGCTGATCCCTCTGAAAATTGCAAATAAATAGAGACTAATCAACATCAGAGCTATTAACAAACCGTGCCCGGACAGGGAAAATACAATCCACCATTGAACGCCCGCCTGCCTTAACGTTAAAACTAAAATATACACGATACAAATGATGAACCAGACTGTGCTGGCAAGATGAATTATCTGCAAAGTCCTTTGTCTGGACATGATTATATGTCCCCTCACAACCCTGCCCCCCTTATCCACTTTTTCTATATAACTCTTTGACTGGAAAACTTATCAATACCTTTGGCCGCCGCCGTAGTACCCTGTGCCCTGGTAACCTCCGGTAGCCGCTCTCTCGGCCATATAGGCCCCGGACAAAGCCCGGCCAAGCGGCGTAATAAATTCTTCGAGCTTCATTGCTATCGCTGCTGTTATTGTCGGCGGCACAAAAATTACATCGCCTTCCTGCAATAAAACGTCTTTACTTTGTTCACCATGAGCGCCCATGCGGTCCCAATTAACTTCAAATATCTTAGCCTTAACATTTTTATCTCTCGAGGGTCTTATTACCTGGATTCGGTCCACCCAGGCCAGATTAGTGGGTTGAGCATAAGCAAGAGCTGAAAATACCGTATCACGGCCGGAATAGACTTTCGGTCCGGGAGAAGAGACCTGTCCCAATACATAATACTTTTTGCTCTGGTATGTAATAATACGAATATTGACAGGATTATCACCTTCTAATTTATAAAGCTCTAAAACCTTACCTCGCAGGATATTTCCAAGCTGTGCAGGGGTCCTTCCCGCAGCTTCTATTTCGCCAATATCTTCAAAACCTATTTTTCCATCCGGACGAATCAATTGCGCCTGCATGTGTATCTCAGGCACCTCGGAACAGTGCACCACAATCTGGTCGGGTGGCTGCAAAACATAATTTTCAGCTGTAACATCGACCTTATGCGGCATTAGATATGCTTCTATGTCCGCCGGGTGAGATGAAAAACAACCTGTTAAACTAATCGTAATTAGAGAGGCAATTATGATTGATATTAGTCGCAAGCATTTCACTGTTATTCTCCTTAAATTATCTGTATTATCGGATTTTTCGCCTTCACTTTTTTCATACGAAAACTAATATCGGAATATATTATACTTAATATCACCTTTTTTCTAATATTTTCTCAAATTTCCATTTGGTATATTAATTGCTGATTAAGTAAGTCACTATTTTTTCCGTCAAACTGATTGACAGCATATATCGGAAGTTGTTATGCTATCGGCGTTCGTAATTTTTGGCGGCGTAGCTCAGTTGGTTAGAGCATGGGATTCATAAGCCCAGGGTCGTTGGTTCGAATCCAACCGCCGCTATTAGAAAAATAAATAAAACGGCAAATTATTTTGCCCCCATCGTCTAGTGGCCTAGGATATCAGGTTCTCATCCTGGAGACAGGGGTTCGACTCCCCTTGGGGGTATTCAACAGGATAGTTCGCATTTTTTGCCAGTATCGCGAACGGTAACCTGTATTCTGCACAAAGACTTACGCCATTTAATTCCAAGTTCGAGAACACCGAATTTGCGATTTGGCGTTTTTGTGGCGGGTTGCACTAAACGGCTTCGCCGTGGATTTTGCCGCGTGAATGGGGGTTTTGCACTGTATTTTCACTTCTTCTTTGTCTTTGCCTGTGTCGGGTTTATACTTTCTGGATAACTCTCAGCGATGGGCTGGGGTTGCAATATCTCTTTATTCAGAAAGGTGTTACCGATGAAAGACAAAAACATGTCTCCAAACAGCAGCACGTCCACATTCATTTCAGATACCAATCATCTGAAAGCTCAGTTTCTCGCGGATATGGAACTGGCCGGTCTGGCCTCGGCATCCAGGAGAACCTATCTGGATGCCGTTGAGCAGCTCATCAAGTACACCTGGTGCTCGCCGGCCGAATTGACCGAATCGCAGGTCAGTCACTATCTCCTCGAGCGTCACCGCCAAAATCCTGCCAAAGGCACGTTCAAGGTGGTCCGTTTTGCATTGCGGTTCTTCTTCCATCTTTACCAGTGTGACCAGTGCGGTAAAAAGGTTTACGTCTATCATGCCTGCCGCAACCGACACTGCCCGGCCTGTCATCGTGACCAGATCCGGACATGGCTCCAGCAACGCACCGCCGAATTGTTGCCGTGTGATTATTTTCATGTCACCGTGACGATTCCGGAGACGCTGCGCGGTGTTTTTCGCAGCCATCAAAAACAGATGTATTCACTGCTGATGAAAACGGCATCAGAATCGCTGATACAGCTTGCCGATGACCCAAAGCATCTGGGCGGTCGGGTCGGGATATTAGCGGTGCTGCATACCTGGACAAGCAATTTAACGTATCATCCGCATGTTCACATGTTGGTCACCGGCGGCGGCGTCAATGGGGAGGGTCAGTGGGTCTCCTGCAAGCCCGGCTACCTGGTGCCGGTCAAAGCCCTGTCCAGGCTAATTCGCGGCAAGGTTGCCGCACGGCTAAAAAAAGCCGATCCTGATCTTTACCGAACGGTGGACCCGGCGACCTGGTCAACGGACTGGGTCGTTCACAGCCTCCACTACGGCCAGGGCAAAGACGTTGTGCGGCAATACCTGGCACGCTATGTCTTTCGCATCGCCATCACCAACCACCGGCTCATCAGCATGGATCAGACCCATGTGACATTTCGCTACAAAGACCGTAAGGGCGGCCGATGGGTCACCTCCAGAATCGAAGGCGGTGAATTTATACGTCGATTTTTACAGCATGTCCTGCCCAAAGGGTTCCACAAGGTACGCTACTACGGTATCTGGCATTCATCCAATCGCACCCACGTCAGCACATTAGCCGGCGCCATCGGGTTAGCTGCCATCCTGTCAGGCCGACCCCTGATAAAAACAGAAAATGACGGTCCGGCAGTAGCGGCCAAACCATTGAAATGCCCACACTGCGGCAGCAGCGAACTGGTCCTGCTTGAAAAACTGCCCAGACCACGCTCACGCAGCCCATGAAAACGCCTTATTGACCTGCCTTGCGATAAACACCGCCCTTTACGCACAACAGTAAGCCGATTCTAACACTGTGAATCAGGCCGTCGCCCCCACTGCGCAGTCAGTACCGGTTTTCCCATACAAAGCAAAATAAACGCCCCTATGACCGCCCGAATCTGTCTCGATGAGACTGCCAGACAAATCCGCATCTCCTCATTCTACAAGCCAAACCGCTCGTCTTGCCCCCGCGCGTTTAGTGCAACCAGGTTTTCGAGGTGGTAAAACACCTCGAAAAACCATTATTCGTTACGCATACTCCCATCTGCGCTCGCAGTAAAACTCGCAGTGAATTTGTTCGTACCCTGTCATTTGGGGGCATTTGTGGGCAATTTTAGTGGAGTGTAAAGGACCGGAATCATCGGAAACGGTGGCCCTAAGTCTTGAACACAGGAAGAGTTAGGCACCGGTTGGCAGGTGCTTTCAGAGGCAGTCAAACAGCGGGCGATCGGAATCGAACCGACATGACCAGCTTGGAAGTTTTGCCGGGGATCGT
>JAVVFI010000291.1:0-7139 GCA_032250555.1 Sedimentisphaerales bacterium | reverse complement strand
ATCTCTCTGGATGGATTTTTATAGTTTCCCATTCCTCAGTGAGCCACTGACAATAGATCCGCTCAGACCAACGACTATAGTGGCGTGAACGCAACGCCCGGCACATCTGGTCCAGAAGCTTCGCTTTTCTCGCAATGCGGGTTTGCTGATGTGGACTCTTCCCTTTTAATACAGAACTGGAAGCTACTTTGCTTACTTTTACCTGAGCCATACTTCCTTTCGCATATATAGTTTAATAGGGTATTACATGATGTTATTTTTGCCAGCTACAGTGGTATCAAGTCACCGGGCTTTGGCCGCTATTCGTGAGACTCTGTCCCCATCAGTGTTGTGTTTAGGTATATTCAATCCACAGATGATACGTACTTTTAGCGAATAAATTTATTAATAATCTAATATGAAGGCGTTTCTCACGTTGTAAATATTGATTCATTTATTAAAAAAATGTACCGCATGCCCTTGCCAATGCGAAATTTGCACTGCGAAAAGGAAATTTTCAAGGAAAAAATGTGCCAGAGAATAAAATGTGGCATCCACTCACTTGTTGACAACGACTTACTGTGGGATTAGTATTCGGAATATGAATAAAGTGCTTATTATAGTCGGTGATGCGAGTGAGACTGTGGATACGCTGTATCCTTATTACCGCTTGCAGGAGGATGGTTTTGAGCCGGTGGTGGCGGGGCCTGAGAAGCGGCGGTATCATATGGTGATGCATGAGATTCCCGACGACTGGGACGGGCATGTTACCCGTGAATTCGAGGGTTATACAATTCAATCAGACATTGCGTTTCGGGATGTTAAGCCTGAGGAATATCTGGGCATATTTTTCTCCGGAGGCAGGGCACCTGAATATATCCGGTATGACGAGGACCTGGTGCGTATTACGAAGCACTTTTTTAAGAAAAATAAGCCGATAGCCTGTGTGTGTCATGGTGTGGAGATACCGGCTTATGCCGGTTGTGTTAAGGGGAGGCGTATGGCTACCGTTGCCAAGTGCAAATTCGACCTTGAGGTTTGCGGCGGTATATTTGTCAACGAGCCGTGTGTAGTGGACGGCAACCTGGTCAGCGGGCGGACATATCATGACCATGGCTGCTACATAGGAGTATGGATAAAGATGCTTTTAGAAGCCCAGGCAGCAGGGAAATAGCAGGGATATCAATAATGAAACGAATACGACAGGGAATATCTCGCCGTGCTTTTTTGAAGAACGCCTCGGGGGCAATTGCAGTGCCATATATTGTTTCGGCTTGTGCTTTAGGTAAGGGCGGGCGGCCGGCTCCGAGTAATCGATTGACGTTAGGTTTAATCGGCCTGGGGAGTATGGGGCTGCGTCATGTGAAAGGGTTCCTGCAGGAAGATGATTGCGAGATTACTGCTGTTTGTGACGTCGATGCGGGGCGGCTGAAGGCAGCGGCAATGGAAGTTAATAAGCATTACGGCAACGAGGACTGTTCCCTGTATCATGACTTCAGGGAGCTTATTTCTAACGATGAAATTGACGCACTTTGTATATCAGTTCCGGACCACTGGCATTCGATTCCGGCTATAGAAGGTATCAGGGCGGGAAAAGATGTTTACGGTGAAAAGCCGCTTGCTTTGACGATATCGGAAGGCAGGGCGATGGTCGAGGCGGTGCATCGTTATAACTGTGTATGGCAGACGGGAAGCTGGCAGAGGTCAACCGCTCATTTTCGTTTCGGATGCGAGCTGGTGCGAAATCAGCGTATAGGGACTCTGCGAAGGGTCGATGTTGGTATGGGGGGAGGTTTTAATCCGGGAGGGGGTAAGCCGACCGTTAATCGGATCGGGCCTGGGGCGACTATGTCCGTTCCGGAAGGTTTTGATTACGAGATGTGGCTTGGGCCCGCGCCTTGGGCGAAGTACACTGAAGAACGCTGCCACTGGAACTTCCGCTGGAACATGGATTACGCAGGCGGGCAGGTAACCGACTGGGGAGGGCACCATATCGATATTGCTCACTGGGGAATGGGCTGTGATGAGACGGGGCCTGTTAAAGTAAGCGGGACTGGTATATTTCCCGAAGATGGATTGTGGGACGCGGCCTATGATTATGATTTCGAATGCACGTATGAAAATGGTGTGATGCTGCGTGTGGCGAGCAATAACCACTGCCCGCAGGGTGTCAGGTTCATTGGAGATAAAGGGTGGGTACATATAACACGCAGTAAGCTTGACGCAAATCCAAAGAGTTTACTTAAAGAGAAGATCGGCCCTGAAGAAATACACTTAGCCAGGCCATCCGGCGATCACCGCCAGGGACATCGTCGAGATTTTCTGGATTGTGTTAAGAGACGCGCCCAGACTATCACGCCAGTTGAAATCGGCCATCGGTCTGCTACTGTCGCACATCTGGGGAATATCGCGATGGTATTGGGCCGTGAGATTCGCTGGGACCCAAAGCGAGAGCAGATTATCAATGACCCGGAAGCGGGGCGTATGCTTGGGCGCTCGATGCGTTCTCATTGGCACATCTAAATCATTATAGCTTGATTTGATATATCTTGTCGCTTTTGAAAGTTTGTCTGCTGCGGCTGCATGATGTATTTATTTGTGCCTGCGGCTCTTTGTCGGGTGGGATAGTTATAGTGACAGTAAGGCTTGAATCTTTCATATTCAATTTGCCGATATCCAATTCTACACTTTTTTCGAAAATATCTACGTTGTTATTCCGGATGTTTTGTTTTGCCCAGGCCTGGCCGCTCGATATGAGATTCCGTTTGCATGCTTCAAGATAAGCCCGGTTCGATTGATACATCATCGTATTGGCGCCGCTTGACAGGACATGCATTTCGAGGCCTATTATTGCCATCGCTACTATAACGAGAACCAGAGCAAAACCTTTTTGTTTTGTTTTTTTCATATTTAATTCAGAACCTTTCAAAGAGCACCTACAAAATACAGATGTGAATTGGCCATCTTCTTTTTCAAATGCCCATTAACTTTATAGGTTATATGGGTCCGGACCTCCACTGCGTATCCGCTCATATTATTACGCCAGACTTTCCATTGGACTTTTGCATTCGGGACTGACCATACTTTTTGCTCTTCAGGGTTGTTCGGCTGATTATCAGTTAAATTATATTTGAACATTTTATCATCTTTTAACTGATAAGAAATTATGCCTTCGGGCGAATCAATCAAAAGAATCGTGTCACCGGAGGTGTATTGGTTATATGTTTTGGGCAGGCCTTTTGCTTTGTCGATGTCCTGCTGCATTTCCTTCAGCATGCTCATGAGGCTTGTGTTTGCCTGCACGACCTGATAAGAGCGTGGAATGTCTTTGATTAGGGTCTTAAATAATCCGTCAAGGACAATCATCAGGAATGGAAGGGAGATTACTACTGCCAACATTTCAACTAAAGTAAAGCCTTTACGCATATTTATCGCTCCTATTCGGCCAGGGGTTTGTTTTCTAATACATACCTGGCCAAACTAACTTTAACTTCTTTGGTATAGCTCATGCCATTTGTTGTTACTTCTACCAGAGACAAACCCTGCCATTGGCCGGTTCCCGCTGAGCTTTTGATATTTACGTCAAGCCTGGGCCACAGCCGCTTAAAGTCTTCGTCCGGGATTGGTTTTCCTGTTGTGGTTATACTTTCGAGTTCGGCCTGGGCTGCTGCTGTGCATTGCTGCCTTACCAACTGAAAGCGATTGAACTTTGCGAAGCCGTACATTGACAATGCCAGGGCGACCAAAATTATTCCTAAAACGCCCGCAGCGACTATGACTTCGGTCAAAAGGAATCCACTGTATTTTTTGTTTTTAGCAAACACAACAATGCTCCATTTATGATTGTTACGGATAAACTATGCCGGATAAACTTGAAATAACTTGAATTTGCGGTATAAAGATTGCGTAAATTACAAATCCTACCGTAACTCCCATAATAAGAGTTATACAGGGCCACATTATAAACCTTGCAAGATTGACGTAGTAGTTATAGTTCGTACGGTAGAACGACTCGATCGTTTCTAAAATTGAAAGTGTATTGCCCTGATTAACCTGTTCATCGAAAGCCCATGCCAGGGCGGATCCTAATTTACTTTCCCTGACTGATGTGGAAATGTTGTCGCCTCGTTTTACTCTTTTGAGCCAATTTTTGAGCCGTTTTCTAAAACAATTGTTTATATCCAGCTCGAGTGTATTCTTTATTGTGTTATCGACTGTGTTGCCGGTATTGAGCGAGAGGCGCAGAAGCTCGACAACCTGTACCATCGAATAGTTCTTCTCGAACCAGTGCAGGATGGGCAGATGCCATTTAATATAGTCACCTATTCGGGAAAACAAGTACGGTTTCTGTGGACGTCGAGGGCGAAACCTTACGTAAATCGAAACTGGAATGATAATCAGAATAAAAAGTGCAAATATGCCCCCAATCAACCAGCCAAAATCATGCCAAATAAATCTCGTAATCTCCAATACTACCCGAGTTGCAAATGGAAGCTCTCCCCCAACCATTTCTTCCAACACCGATTTGAATGTCGGGATTACGAAGGTCATCATTGAAAATAATATAAAAAACATGAAAACTATCACTATTACCGGATAAAGCGGATGAACCGGATTGATTCTTCTGCGATTGTCGGCTTTGGTAAGCATGTCCGCTTCGATAGCTTCCATAGCAAGGGGAAGCTGATTAATGCGCTCGGCGGCAGTTATCATTGCCACCGCATGTCCGGGGCATTTCGGATAGCCCCGCTTGATTGACTCGCTCAACGAATATCCCTGAACCAGCCATTTTTGTATTTTTTGAAGAATTATTGAGCGTTTGTCTGACCGCCCACCGGCTGCGGATTCCAAGGCCATCGGCAAGGGCAGGTTCTGGCGCATGCTCGAACCAATAGTAGAGACGATGTATGTGGCTGTCGCATGCTGTTCAGTAAGGTTATAGGCGATACCGAGACTAATAAAGATAATAAAGAAAATCACAGCGAATACGCCTAAAGGCTTAAACGCAACAATTAAAGTTGCTGCACAAAGAAGGCAGAGGAAAGCATAGAGAAACCATCTTGCACATACCTGAGGCCATCTTTCGGTGTCTGGATCACGTTTTGATATCGAGACTGATATAACTGTCCCGAAGAAAATAAATGGCGCAATTACCATGGCCCCGGCACTTTCTGCCTCTCCAAGAACAAATATTGACAGGGCTATAAAAGGTGATGTGAACAGTGCGATAGCCGGTTTTTTAAATCCAAGGTATATATAAACAACCAGCAATATTATTGCAATTGCTTCGAGCATAATTTACCCCTGTGAACTTAAAGACGTAATAACCTGTATCATCGGTAAAAACATTGCAAGAACAGCCGATGCTATAACCGATCCCACCAGAATCAGCATGATTGGTAACAAAACCGCCTGCAATCGTGACTGTCCGCACCTTGCCTGCTCAGAATACATCTGGCCGAGGCTGTAGAGATTGTCCTGCAGTTCATTTCGCTGTGTTCCAAGCTGGATGGAATATAAAAAGAGTCTCGGTATAGTCCTGCAAAACTGTCCAGCCTCTAAAATATTAGTTCCCTGCTCGATTTGGCCTGCGATGGCTTCGCTTTCTGCGATGAGTTTTTCGCTTCCTGCTGCACCGGCACTTAATCTCAAAGAATCCGGCATATCACATCCGGCCGCTATCATCATTGCCATCGCCTCGGCCATCCTGCCGAGTATGCCGCTATGATAGATCCTACCGATAACGGGGATTTTCATAAATAACGATTCTTTAAATCTGCGTCCTGCCGCTGATGAGGAAAGCAGCGCAAGGCCAACAAGTATCGCTGCAATAAAAATACCAACACCTATCCAGAAGGGCACTACATTTGCTGTAATCGTGAAAAATGCCATTGTTATGGGATTTAATCGACCACCAACCATTTCCTGAAGCACCGACTTGAACTGCGGTATTACAAACAGGAACATTGCTGTTATAACAATCGAGCCTAAAGTCAGAATAACAGCAGGATAACTGATTGCTTCAAAAATAATTCTCCGCGTATGATTGGCCAATTCCAGATGCCTATTGAGGCTTGTAAGCATTTCGCTTAATCTGCCTGTTTCCACTCCTGCTTTCAGTATTCGCCCGTACAAAGGCGGGAAGCGCTTTTGCCTCTTTTCAAAGGCTTCCTCGATACTTACGCCTTTTTCAAGTTCACCAGCAATATCATCGATGAGTTTTCGCATCGATTTCGAACTAACATCATTTGAAAGCTCTCTCAGGCCTTTTTCAAGAGGAATGCCGGCTTTGGCTATTGAAGCCAATTGCTGATTGAAGAGCATAAATTGATTTCTGCCGATAGCCGTTTTCGGTTTTTTGAGTTTGGCCTTTTCGATGGAATTTACAGAAAGCTGCATCTGTTTGAGCTGCTCGCTTACCTCTTCAGGGCTTCCGGCTTCAATCGTGCCTTTCATCAATCTGCCGGCAGAGGTCAGGGCATTATATTCGAATGTCGCCATTCTTCAGTTCCTATCCAATTGCTTAATAAAGTTATCCTTGTTTAATAACATAACAATTACTTTAACAGTTCAGGATTTATCCGAAACTATTCCACAAACAGCGTTTAATTCTTCTTGTGTTGTGATTCCATCAGTTACCAGTCGCTGCCCATCGGCCAGCATACTTGTGTGACCTTTGCACATCAGTAAAGCCTCAAGCTCTTCAAGGTCGGCTTTTGCTAAAATGGCTTTTCGTAATTGGCTGTCAAGCTGAACCAATTCCGCAATTAACACTCGTCCTTTATAGCCGGTATTGAAGCAGATATTACAACCAGCCGCTTCGAACAAACCTGTTTCCTCACTCTTCTGCTTGCATTTATTACAGAGTTTTCTGACAAGTCTCTGGTTAAGTACTGCTGAAACACTTGAAGTTAGCTGGTACGGTTCAATGCCCATCTCCAGGAGACGCAGGAATGCCCCGGCAGGTGTGCCGCTGTGCATTGTACTCATTAGAAAATGGCCCGTCAGCCCTGCTTCGATTGCAATCTTTGCGGTTTCTGCATCCCTTATCTCTCCAATCATAAGAACCTGCGGGTCCTGGCGAAGCAGCGACCGCAAACCTGTCGGGAATGTCATTTGGCCGTGAGGTGTGATCTGTACCTGTGTAGCACCGGCAATTA
>JAVVFI010000290.1:0-7150 GCA_032250555.1 Sedimentisphaerales bacterium | reverse complement strand
TGCCATCGGAAGCATCTTGCGTATCCAGACCATTATTCAATTCCCAGTCATCGGGCATTCCATCATGGTCGGTATCGGCGGGAGGTGTTCCGCCTGCAAGTTGTGGATACCCTCCGACATCTTCCGGGGAATCGATAATCGAACCTGTCCTGTTCTTGACATCATTGACGATGCGCAGGTCAACGGCATCACGCTGAGGTGCTATAGCGCCAGCTTGAGCAAGTACAATATTTCGTGCTTCAATTGGGCTGGTCGAGGTAACAGGGGGAGTATCAAATTTTGTGAGGCTGCGATTTTTTTCGGGAGCGATTCCTTCTTCTCCCCAGCGGAAGCCGACAATGGCCCAGTCATCCATATTCGTATCCGGTCGATGCGGGCCAATATTGTCTTTAACGAAGATTTTGGGATTACCTTCGGGGAAAAAGATTTCAAAAGGGCCGGGATTTGTTGACAAGCCCGCTAAAAAAAAGTTCCCGATGAAGTTGAGGAAGGTATTCGAGTCATAGTCACATACCTCGGCCGGGAGTACTCCCCAGTTGTATATTACGTTGTTCACTATGTCGTGAGTTCCTCCCTTTGAGATTAGCGGATTGCGGAAATCGTTGTGAGCAAGAAGATTGTGATGCATCGAAACATGATAAGAGCTGTCCCCTATAAGCAGACCTGCACTGTGTGTCTTTTTGCGGTGACGGCTTCTGTTCAGCGCCTCGCTGATGATACACCATGAAATAGTAATATCATGCGCCCCGTACCATGTACTTACGGTCTCGTCTTCGCCCCAACTTGCCGAGACATGATCGATCACAATATTGTAGGCATCGTCATTCTGGCCGGCATACTTGCCCATGATACTAATTGCATCATTTATGTCAGCATCGACCGGCCCTTCGTTACCAGGTCTGACACGGATATACTGGATAAGCACATCGTGTGTCATAATCGCAATGCCGGCATTCTTGATACAGATACCGTCACCAGGAGCGGTTTGGCCTGCGAGGGTAACAAACGGTTGAAGAATTTGCAGTTCCGATGTTAGCTCGATTGTACCAGCCACACGAAAGACAATGATGCGTGGATAGGGTTCGTTGACAGCAGCACGGAGTGTTCCCGGTCCATTGTCGGCCAGTGAAGTTACTTCAATCACTTTGCCACCCCGGCCCGCGATAGTTTTTGTGCCAAAACCCTCAGCGCCGGGGAACACCGGCAATCCAACCTGCGGTTCAAATGGCCTGGGCGTACTCGGATTTATCGGAGTTTTCGGTTGGAGCATTTCATTGACCATGGGAATGCCAATGAATGCAATAAAAGCAGCCAACATCAATGTACCCATGACCGTAAATATCCGAGCCGTAAACAAACTCTGTTTCGCACGGAGCATTTTTACACCCAGATAAACAGCCGCTACAGGACACAGGGACATAGCCGACCATATAACAAGCGGTCCGGGGAATTTCATCAAATAAGCATCGAAGATATTGACGACTCTAAAGAGAAACAACAGTATGAGAATCCAGAGAATCAGTGGGACGCCAAGCAGTAATAAGCCTAACTTTGTATATCTGGGGAATATTTTCATTTAATCACTCTTTAGGGAACCTCTAACTTTCAAAATAGACGCCGCCTTTTACGAGGGCTGATCGCAGGTCGCGATAGCGCAGGTCACGTGAGCCGCAGTTTTTAGCAGCGCAAAGAGCCGCTGCTGTTCCTGTCGC
This sequence comes from Sedimentisphaerales bacterium, assembly GCA_032250555.1. Taxonomy (GTDB): domain Bacteria; phylum Planctomycetota; class Phycisphaerae; order Sedimentisphaerales; family Anaerobacaceae; genus NIOZ-UU13. Next base: position 5,438 of record JAVVFI010000290.1, on the reverse strand, counting down.
CTGTCCCTGTCCCATACAGCACACCGTGTTTCGTGTTGACATATGGGGTCTATGGTCGGAGGTTATCATCATGCCAGCAGCCAGAAGATTCTCGATACCCGCTACTCGCAGCGCTTTATATGGGATTCCATATGTTCCGCCGTTCCTGACCTGGTATCGCGGCGCGCTATCATGGAAGCCATATGCCATCACATCATCATCGAAGTGTCTGCCCTCGATTACGTCTTCATGTGTAATGTCGTAATCACACGTGATGAGCCTGCCTCGGCGGATGTTAAGGGTTGGGCTTGTCCTGGCCATGAAAGCCTTCTTACAACCTGGGACATATTTTCTGAACAGTTCCACTGCCTTTGCCTGGCGTTTTCTTACTTCAAGCTCGGCTTTGGCCATATCGTCTCGGTTGAGTACACTGCCCGGGACCCTAAAATTGCACTTAACGAACATCAGATAATTATCATGAACGGTGGTTATCATCGAGGACATGCCAATCTTCCTCGCCTCCTTTTGGAACTCGCCCCCAAGGCCTCCATTGAAACGTACAACTTTTCCGGGCTCGCCGCTGCGAATGCCGAAAGCAAGCTGACTGGACCCGCCATGAAGTCCGAGATGCGCAACATAACCATCCAAATCCACGTTCGCCAAGCCAATGCTGTTGCAGCAATCATAATCGTTGGGTACTGTGTAGTCCGCACCGGCAAACGCAGCCAGGTCGCCATAGGCTGAGCAGTCCACGAACGCCTTAGCGTAAATTGCCTCTCTGCCGGACCGACTGTCAACTATCGCGCCCCTTATACGGCTGCCGTCCATAATGGCACCGGTGAGCAGTGTATTCACGGCGATAAAGACACCGGCCTCATCGAGCATTTGCATAGTGACAAGTTTATAAAGCTCGGTATCAATCGCGGTGCATACAGAATCATAATCAAATCCTCTGACCATCTCGGCATGTCCCGAGCAGGCTCCGACCGCCATTAAACGATCGATAATCTGCTGAGGAATTCCGCGAACCACCTGACGTTTTTTCACTCCCGGGAATGCCTTCCACAAATTGTAGTAGCTATGAAGTGCGGTGCCGCCTTCAGTTACGGTTCCGCCGGTATAGCCTTTCCTTTCAATCAACATGGTCTTGGCACCCTGACGAGCAGCCGCGAGAGCCGCCACAACGCCACCTGTACCGGCACCCACGACGACGACATCGAATTTCCTTATAGGCAGCTTTTTTGCTGGTTCCTCATAATAGTCCCCAGACTGATTTCTGGCGCGTGCCTGGCTGTCCTTCTGGAAACCAGCCAAAACGCCCATTCCCAGCAGTACGCTATTTTTCGAAAATTCTCGACGATCCATTCCTGTCTCCTTTGAAAAATATCTTTGCGGCTAAGCGGTGACATGGAAATTACATTCACATAAGCCATTTGTAATCTAAGGCCGTTAACGGCATAGTGATGTAATCTTATACTAAATCATATCTTGGTGCAAGATGTTCACTTAGCTGAGTTTGACGGCTGTTCCGTAAACCAAAAGTTCCGCTGCGCTGCCGACAACGCTCGTAGTCATATAGCGAACATTAATTATTGCATCGGCTCCCATTTGTGCGGCCTGGGCAGTCATCCTGCCAGCGGCGATTGAGCGGGCACTTCCCATCATTTCCGTGTATTCAGTAAGTTCGCCGCCAAGGACGAGTCTGATCAGGGCGGAGAGGTCTTTGCCAAGCCAGATTGCAAACACGGTATGACCCTGAACGAGGCCGAGAATTTCACTTGTTTGACGACCGGGCACTGAATCAGAATTCAACAATAAAATGCTTTTATCAGGCTCAGCAGCGTCCGGTTTCTCTGTCGATATGCCGGCTATTTTTTGTTCGAGAGCCACTGTTACCAAGACCACAAGGATACCTCCTAAGAGGCAGAAGATTGCTATCCGCAGCCACAGGGGTATGACCGGGTCTTTAGCAACCCACACATGCCAAGGCACGCCTGCAAATATTACAGTGAAGAGTCCGAGGACAAAGGCCAGAGAACCAATGTGTCTTAGTGCTTTCATAGCTTCTCCTTTCATCTAACTATAAAAATACCATTAGTCGGTACGCATCTATTGGAATCGCATGCCTGTTCTTATGAAATTTTCTACATTAGGCTTAGTCTCCCTCATGTGAGATATACAGAGGCAGTGACATTTTCCACTTGATTGCGGAAAGTCTTAAGACGAGTGTTACGATGACCGAGGCAATAGCTGCAAAGCTCTGGTTTTGCAGAGCTCCGGAAACAAGGCAGAACGTAACTGCACCACAAAGTGAAGCGGTAGCATATATCTCACGATGCAGAATCAGCGGAATTTCCCCGGACAAAATGTCACGGATAATACCACCGACAACACCGGTCATAATACCCATCACAACGGCAATGCCGGGTGAAATTCCCATGTCCAGGGCTTTCTGCGTTCCCAAAACGGTGAAGACGGCCAGACCGAAAGCATCGGCTATTGAAAGCAGCTTGAGCGGCAGGCCGCAGAAGCGGACCAGAAAAAAAGTTACTATCGCTGTTGCGACCGCTACAAGAAGATAGACTGGAGCCGAAACCCAAAAAACGGGGCTTGCACCCAAAATTAAATCCCGGAGAGTACCGCCGCCAAGGGCCGTTACAGTCGCCAGGACAACAACACCGAAGAGATCCATGCGTTTTTTTCCGGCAGCGAGCGAGCCGGTTATCGCAAAAACCGCAACACCAAAAAGATCCATCACATACAAGAGAGTCTGCATTACAGCACTTTCCAAATATGACTATTGCTTATGGGAATCCGGCTTCATGATTTTTTGTGTTTTTGCTTTTTTATGATAATCCCAGAATATTTCTGTCCTGGTATCGTTATTCGGTTCGGTTTGTAATTTCGATAAGATGGTAGCCAAACTGAGTCTGGACGGGGCCGTGAACTTTTCCGACTTCTTCACTAAAAACAACATCATCAAATTCCTTGACCATTTGGCCCGGTGAAAATTCACCCAAATGTCCACCCTGTTGATTGGAAGGGCATTTCGAGTGTTCTTTAGCGGCTTCAGCAAAATCCAATCCGTTTTCAATTTGTTGTTTGAGGTTTTCACATTCTTCCTGTGTCTCAACCAGGATATGACGCGCTGTGGCTTTTACCATGTTTGTCTCCATTCTTAAGGATTAAAATTCAGAGCACCTAACAAAATGACTCTGTATTCGTATCTAACTATAGCATCAGCATTATGTCAAGGAATGCTTGAGGGAGTTTTTTCAACTGAACGTCAACCAAAAATCGGGCGAGGCCTCCAATTGCAATCTTATAGTCTTATCCAGAGAGGCAGCGAGCCAACGCTTCACCGGTGTGGCTTCTCCTAAAGAAGCAAGGACGTCGTTGTCTATCTCTGAAGTTTTTTCTTCGGGCTTCCAGAAAACTCCAAGCGTATTCGAAATAGTTCTCAATCTGTCGAGAAGGGGGCTTAGCTCGACATTTCGCTGATGGCAGGCATAAGGTCTGGCCGAGATTTTATTTTCATTTTCTTCCTGAGCCATTTGATTACCTCACTTTCTGAGCACAAAGATTCACTTTTTTTAAGTTATCCTGTTGCAAATAACCGAGAAAATCCGCATGTCGATATGATATTAAAGGCTGAGGAGCTGGATTTGCAAGGTAATAAAGTAAAAAAGCCCCAAATTAAATTCGGGGCTGAAAGTTTTTGGGGAAATGAAAAACTTTTAATCCTGTGAACCCCTCATTTTTTCATAGAACTGAGCGTATTTATCTTTGTCTTTAGTTTTTCGATATGCTATCGCTGTTCTGGGATGCTCGTTCAATATTCCTGTGATAATATAAGGAATTAAATAGCCCCATTCGATTTCTTTTCGCATCGGAATCATGTAGTCCTCTATAATTTCAAGAATCGGCGTGAGATTAAATTTAGGATTCTTCAGGAAACCTAATAAAAGCTCTAAGCAACAATTGCCGGGACCCCGACCGATACCGTATATCGAACCATCGAGATAATTGGCGTTGTGAATTATAGCCTCGATAGTGTTACCGAACGCAAGCTGCTGCTGGTTGTGACAGTGAATGCCGATCTCTTTTCCGGGCAGATGTTTCTGATAAAGTTTGACAAGGTATTCGATCTGCTCACAGTATAATGAGCCAAAGCTATCGACGACGTACACCACATCTACAGGCGTCTTCGCCAACTGGTCAAGGGCTTCTACGAGGTCGGGCTCAAATTCCCGTGAAATCGCCATAATATTGCAGGTAGTCTCGTAGCCGAGGTCGTGACATTTTTTGATAAGCTCTATGGCACTGTCGATATATTTTACATACGTAGCCGCCCGAATCATATCTACGGGGCTTTCATCGGCAGGGGCAAAGTGCTGCTCTTTGACTCGATACGAGTCAACCATAACGCTGACTTTTAAATCAGATTCAATTCCATCGATAACTTTTTTTATCTTATCGTCGTCGCAATATTTCCATGCTCCATATTCTTCGGGGGGATAGAGTTCTCTGCTGCTTCTATATCCAAATTCCATATAGTCAACGCCGCTTTTGGAGAGGGCCTGATAAACCGCGCGAACAAAATCGTCGGTGAAATAGTGATCATTAATAAGTCCGCCATCCCTGATTGTGCAATCAAGTACCTTTATTTGTTCTCTGTACATATACCAACCTTTAACTAATTTAATCTAAAGTTTTTTCAACACTCTTCCGAGAATTTCTGGAGAAACATCTACAGCATATTGTTCATCCGGGCAATACACCTTACCTATATCATTAAGTAAGACGAATCTCGGCCATTTGTTAACAGCTTTTTTGTCGTGCTTAATCAGGTCTATCAAGTCTTTTTCGGCTAAATTCCGGGGCAATTTTACCGGAACATCCAGTTTTTCGAGAATTTGCCGGACTCTTTCGAGTCTTTCCGGTGGGGCTAATTTTAATTCAATCTCTATCATGCCGGCAGCAATGATACCTATAGCGACAGCCTCGCCGTGCAGTAATTCGAATCCGCCGGCCGTCTCGACGGCATGTCCGATAGTATGGCCATAGTTTAGAATTCTTCTCTTGTTTTGCTCGTAGGGATCAATTTCAACCACATCACCCTTTATCTTGCAGTTAAACTGCGCTACTTTTTCCAGCACGTCCGATTTTCTTACGAGGACAGCGTCGAGATTGTTTTCAAGATATTCAAAATATTCGCTATCGGCAATAAGGGCATGCTTTACAGATTCCACCAGCCCGGCCCTGAACTGTCTGTCGTCCAGAGTTGTCAAAGTTGCGACATCGATATAAACAGCCGCGGGGTGCCAGAAGGCACCGAATGCGTTTTTGCTTATGCTCGAATCGACTCCTGTTTTGCCACCCACCGCAGAATCGGCCTGAGCGACTGTGGTTGTAGGTATCTGGATGACAGGGACGCCTCTTTTGAAAACAGCCGCCGC
>JAVVFI010000028.1:0-21927 GCA_032250555.1 Sedimentisphaerales bacterium | reverse complement strand
CCCCTTTTGCAGCTTATCTGATGCAGAGCCCAGCGGATCCAAAGCAAAGCTGACTGAACAGCAAATGCAAATCACTATAATCGCACCGGTTAATTGTGATTTTCTCACCTGAATAATGCCCCCCACCTGAAAATATGCAAATATAAACCCCCCGATTAATTAAAAACTATTATACAATATTAATCACGTTTTGTCAAGAGATATTTCATCGTCCCATAACAAGCATCCTGTCATAATGCTTGTATTTATAAACACTTATAAGCGAGTATTATCTCTATGAAGGCAATTAAACAGTTTTCTTTCCGGTGCGACAAAATGATTTTTATTTGAGAATATACACTCTTGATTGTAGCATTTAACATTAATTCGCCGAGGTTATTCTTAAGCGCTGCGAATGGCTCAGAATTACTTTTCGAAATATTGAATATCGAAATAAGGAACATCGAGGTAAGATACTCAGATTGCCGTCCCGCACCAATTAAGATTAAACTAATACCTAATTGATGTGGGATGATAAGGATTACCTGTTTTGATCTATGGATGGAAAGGAAATTGAGATGAGAAAGACTAAAAGCAAAGCCGCACAGATGCATGTTCCAAAAAAGAATCGGCAGCTCTTTGAGCAAATTGTGGAGTTGATAGACACGTTCTGCGATGCTCACCTCAATGAGAACTATAAGGAGCTTTGTGAGCATATGGCAGGTGAAATTTGCCGAACACATTTACCACTGAGCAGCAGTAGTCCTGCAGACTGGGCAGGCGGAATAGTTCACGCCGTCGGCTGGGTCAATTTTTTGCACGACCCCAAACAAAGCCCCCATATGACATCGGCACAACTGGCAGAAAGATTCGGCGTCTCAAAAGGAACAATGGCGGCGAAATCAAAAATCATCCGTGAAAAGTTTGACCTGATGCAATTAGATCCGGACTGGTGTCTGCCGGAACTGCTTATAGATAATCCGCTGGTCTGGATGTTTGATGTCGATGGATTGATAATGGATATCCGAACGGCCTCACGGGATGTACAGCAAGAGGCGTATGAAATGGGATTGATACCTTTCATTCCCGCTGATAAGCAGGAGCCGGAATCCGAATCCGGCCCGGAGATAAACATCATAGAATTTCCTTCCGGTAAGAGTAAGGCTTCCAAGAAAAATAACAATGTACCAAACTTGTTCGATGAATTAGAGGAATAAGAATTATAGTCTAAGGAACATTGAATGCCGAATGATGAAGCAATAATTGATAAAACGAGCAACGAACAACCGGTAACAAACAATAAAACCGTTGCCTGGTGGCACTGGCACAGGCGCTTGTACGACTGGGTTATTCACTTCGCCGATACGAAGCACGGCTCGACGGCACTGTTCTGCCTGAGCTTTGCCGAGTCGAGTTTCTTCCCGGTCCCACCGGATGTCCTGCTCGCCCCACTGGCGCTCGGGGCACCGAAGAAATGGCTGCGTTTCGCACTCGCCTGTTCGATTGCATCTGTCCTCGGCGGCATTCTGGGCTATTGCATCGGGATGTTCCTCTGGTCCATGATAGGCCAGTGGGTCTATGCCCACCTCGGTTCGGTCGGTCTGACCGAAGCCAACTTCACAAAATTCCAGGGCTGGTATGAACAATACGACTTCTGGATAGTCTTCACCTGCGGTTTTACACCGCTGCCGTATAAGGTCTGTACCATATCCGCCGGTATTGCCGGGATCAGTTTTCCAGGCTTTTTGATCGCTTCGACTGTGAGCCGCTCCGCAAGATTTTTTATCGTCGCAGGCTTGATGGGTTGGAAGGGCGAAAAAATTCGTCCCTTCGTCGAAAAGTATTTTAATTGGTTTTCACTGGCTTTTGTGGCATTATTGATTGGTGGATTCCTTGTTATAAAATGGATTCACTGATTTTTGGTTTTGACTGTTATGAATGATATTCAAAAACAAACACTTTTGACAATCGCACGCGATACCGTTGAGGCTGTAATCAAAGGAAAACCAACCAAAGCCCTCCAATCGGATGATCCTGAATTGAACGCTCACTGCGGCTGTTTTGTTACACTGAAAAATCATGGTCGGTTACGGGGCTGTATAGGCAATTTCATCTCGGACAGCCCCCTGATTGAATTAGTGGCGGAAATGGCAAAGGCCTCTGCCACCAGCGACCCGCGCTTTTTAGCCTACCAGATAAGCGTCAGGGAATTAGACCAACTGGATATCGAGATATCGGTTCTCTCGCCGTTGCAGAAGACAAGTGAACCATTAAATCTGCAGCTTGGTGTTGATGGTATCTATATCAAAAAAGGACGTGCTTCAGGCTGCTTCCTTCCTCAGGTTGCCACTGAAACCGGCTGGAGCAAAGAGGAATTTCTTTCGTATTGCTGCTCTCACAAAGCTGGCCTTAGCCCCAATGCCTGGGAAGACCCGGATACTGAAGTCTATCTGTTCACAGCCGATGTATTCGGGGCGGATTTCAAAGATATATAGCCCGCCCAGTCGTTACTTTTCCATTTCATTACCAACGACATAGCCACCGCCGGCTCCAATAAGTCCTCCAACTACCAATCCTCCGCCACCACCTGTTACGGCCCCTATCACTGCACCGCCAATCCCCCCAATCGCAGCACCCGTCTGGGCACTGGTTGCGCACCCGTTCACGAACGGCAAACAGACACATAGGATTATTAACATAAGGACTATTACTAACTTGCCTTTCATCTTAGGCCTCCATTTTGAACAATAAGTCGGATTTCCTCGAAACACCCGGAATAAACAAAACTAAGCCTCCAAGCACAATTAGCTTACCAAATTTATCCCGAAATGGCAATTCCTTTCGACTTTTTCAATCAGTTTTCCAGTAACTCACGTCACTACGGCAGGTTCCGCCTTTATCTTATCGGGCTGGCCATAAGTTTAGACGAAAAATGACACCAGTGTGGACAAATTATAATGAATTCCTTATCATTTGCAGCCGATGTTAACAATAATATGGAGTTCAGGGTTTTGTAAGTATGTTTCTTGGATTTGGATTTATCCCGGTAATGCGGTCAATTGCCGGCCTAAATACAGTTTCTGGTCTTCGGAGAAAGGGTTGGAGTGAAGCAGTCCCCACTAATTTTCATAGTCATTATCGGTTTGGCAGGATGTTCCGGAACCGATAAAATCGAGGTTACGGGCATTAATAATACTCAGCAGCTCAATACCAGTGCAGGGATGGCGGCGTATTTGCAGTCTCAGGCCCTGCCCGAGTTGAAATCCGTCGAGGTCTGGAATAATCGGCACGCACCCGGGCTGAAATTGACTACAACCCACTATGAGATTTTCACAACACTTCTGGAGCCTTTCGTGCTTCGAGGCATCAGCGGATTTATTGAGTCGGCCTATCGGGCCTATAATAGTCAGTTGCCCGGATCCATCGATACAAATTCCAAATTTACCATTTATCTTTTTGCCAGGCGAAGCCAGTGGGAGAATTTCACGAAGAGCTTTGCGGATGAACAGGCGGAAATATTTTGCAAAATAAAAGCCGGTGCATATTATCATAAGGGTGCCTGTGTGGTATATGATATCGGCATAGAGCGGACTTTCTCTGCTCTGGGGCATGAAGGATGGCACCAGTTCAACGGAAGATGCTTTAAGTTCCGCCTGCCGAGCTGGCTTGATGAAGGTGTGGCAATGCTGTTCGAAACCCATGGAAGTGATGGCGGGCTGTTTTACTTCGAGCCGACTGAGAACATGTATCGATTGGATGGGCTTAAAAGAACGCTGACTAAAAACAAAATGATTCCGCTGGAAGAATTAATTTCAATGAATCCCGGTGATGTGCTCGCCACCGACGAGACCAAAGCCGTTATGGCCTTTTACAGCCAGTCATACGCATTAGTGCGATTCTTACAGGAAGCAGGGTACGGAAGATGGCGGGGCGTCTATCGCCGGTTGCTTCTGGACGGCCTAACAGGAGACTGGGAACTCGACGAGGTTAACAAAAAAATAGCAACAGACAGAAATATCCCGAAAACCGTCCTTTGGAATCGAATTGTCGGCCGGGGATTATTTGAAGATTATGTCGGTGATAATTTCGAGCAACTCGAGAAAGAGTACCTTGCCTTCTGCAGGCAAATAGTCAATACCCAATACTAAAGCAGCAAATTATTTATGTCCAGAAAATCCCAACACTCTTTTATTCTCGCATCGGCTTCACCCCGGCGAAAACAGCTATTAACCAAAGCCGGCTATAAATTTACGATTGTCCGGCCGGATATCGATGAATCGGCTTTTTCAACTAAAGACGTTGAGCCCTGTGAATATGCCGAACGACTGGCTTTGGCTAAGGCGAAAAATGTCGCCCAATATCATCCCGACTGTCTGGTCATAGCAGCAGATACCATCGCATATTTCGAGGGAGAAATCATAGGCAAGCCGGCCGACCGGACGGATGCTGAACAGATTACCAAAAAGCTCTTCAGCAAACCTCATAAAGTGATTACCGCTATTGCAATTGTCAGATTATGGGATGATATCGAAATAAACCAAAGCGATACAACGAACATTTATCCTAAAAAGTTGACCGCTGTGCAAATTGCCGAACATATCAAAAGCGGCTCCTGGCGCGACAAGGCGGGAGCTTATGCAATACAGGAAAACGGAGATGAATTTATCGAAAGAATCGAAGGCAGCCTGACAAATGTGATGGGCCTGCCGATGGAGCTTCTCGAACGGCTGCTTAAAAGATTCATCCAACAGGAAACCTCTTCCAAATAAGGTGAGAAAGAAATAGGCCGCATTAATAGTTTACCAGGCGAAGTAGCAGCTATAGTGCCGGAGGAATAAGCCTATCGAGCGCATCGCAAATATAGCGATAACCTGAACGGCTAAGTTCATCGCCAGATGGCCTGCCGTCGTTAGCAAGCCGGCTCCGACAAATTGCGTTGTCCGCATTTCGAGAAATGCAGCAGCAACAAGCAAAAGAACCGTTACAGTATAAGGGACAAAAGCCCTGAATACCGGGCCAAGAAAATAATCAGGCCTGAACATAGTAAAAGTCTGGCCGACGGATGCTGTTAATATTGCTATCGGGAACATGAACAAACCAAAGATAAAAAGAACATGTAGCAAACCAAAGTCGGAATGCAGAATATTATTGAAAGTCAAGCCCTGTTCTTTGAGCTTGATGTACATGATGATACACGGCAACTGGACCACGGCCAGAGTAAGCGAGAAAAGAAAAAGCGGCTTGACGATATACCACAAAAAAGTAATGCTCGTTCCAAGGTTGATTTCGGGCAGCTTATCTATCTCGAAAGCCGTCTCGTAAATTATGTTGAGATAAAAACCGAACAGCCATCCCCAAACAGCAAAGTGTGTTACATAGGCGCAACACGGCGAACCATACGTAAAGAACTTAAAGCATACAACGGCAATCACAAAAGCCAGCGAAGTAACATTTTCCGAGTCGAAAAACAGCTTCCAGTTATCAACGAACACCGCGCGGTAAAAACCTGGAAGCGGATCACCCTTTTCTTCCTGCAGTTTGACTTTCTTCGGCTTCTTGTAATTTTCGGAAGGAATTATAAAGAACTGCCCGCAGTTGGAACATCTTGCGCGTCTTCCGGCGTGCTTATCTGGAAAACCGATTATATCATTGCAACTGGGACAAAAAAACTGGATTGTCATCTGAATCTTACTGCATTTTATTTCTCATCCGATGCGCATCATTAAAAAAAACACATTAAACTCAAACACGCTGCATGGCATCAGTAAAGCATTTGAGATCATTGGCCCATTTTTTGGCTTCCAGCAGGTCAATCTTGTCTGCCTTCACGAGCGTTGCCAGGTGCCGTTCCATCGTCATCATTTTTTCGTCGGGTCTGTTCCGGGTCTTTGTCTGCAGTTGTGAATAAATCTGCTCGACTTTGCCTGTCCTTATAAGATTAGCACAGGCGTAGTTGTTGTTGAGAATTTCCATCGCTACGAGCCTTCCGGTTCCGTCCTTTTTGGGCACAAGCTTCTGACATATGATATAAGCAAGCCCAAGTGACATCTGGTTGCGCACCTCGGACTGTCTGCCTTCAGGGAAGTAGTCCAATATTCTTGTTATAGTGCCCGTCGCATCTCTCGTATGCAGCGTGGAAAAAACAAGGTGACCCGTCTCAGCGGCCATAAGGGTCATGGATATCGTCTCGGCGTCACGCATCTCACCGACGAATATTATATCGGGGTCCTGACGCAGCATTTCTTTAAGACCCTGGGCAAAGGATTCGACATCCCTTCCGAGTTCACGTTGGGAGGTGATCGAGTATTTCTGAGGGAAGATATATTCGATTGGATCCTCAACGGACATAATCCGGCAGGCACTTTTTTCGCTGATTCGGTGTATTATTGAAGCGATTGTTGTGGATTTACCTGCGCCTGTAATACCGGTCATAAGAACAAGGCCGTGCCGTCGAGTGATGATGTCTTTCCAGACGTCATTTGGAAAGCCGATTTCCTCAACCGGCGGTATATCAAGTGACAAAGCTCGGATTGCCCCGGCCAGCCCGTCGTTCTCCCTGAAAATGTTGATTCGAAACTGCAGCGACCCGAGTCGATACGAGCAGTCAATACTGTAACTTTGGCGGAGTTTGCGCAGATTTTCACTACTTAAAAGCGGATATAGAAGCTGCTTTGCCATCTTGGGTGTTATTTTTGGCCCTTTAAGTTTTACCAGGTCACCGTCTATGCGATATGCAGGCGGAGCATCCACCTTGATATGCAAATCCGAGACCCGCATCGCGCCGCGCTTTTCAAAATATTTCAGCATATCGAGGATGCTCAGCATACCAAGCTCGGCAGTCTCATAAACTTTTGTTGAAACAGAATATTCATCGGCCATTTTTTAGCTCCAATGGTATTAGTCGTTTGTCGGATGTATTTTGTTAATAATAAAAATTGAAAAATTCCTCTTTGTACGAATCTGCGAAAGCCTGATAATAGTATATCATCTCAACAGCTTTTAAGCAAAAACCAAATTTTTAGTATGAGATACCCATTTATCCTTTTTGGGGTAATTGACCGAATCATGAGGTAAAGGTGTTTATTATTTCAGCTTCTGTTCATACTCGAAAGTGTTTAACTCGTTACAGGAAGCAGGCGAGAAGGCGGGCTTTGAGGGACTTTTTTGCACGATGGAATCGAACACGGGCCATCTGAGGCGTCGTGCGTGTCATTGAAGCTATCCGGTCGTAGGGCAACTGCTCATAATAACGAAGCCGAAGAACATCTTTCTGCTGACCGCTAAGCTGCTCTAAAACCTCCGAAACCTGCTGGAGGCTCTCGGCGTGAATCTGGGCATCCAGGATACTGTCGCTACCCGCTCGCGCATCGCTTGCATGGTACTGAAGCAGTGATACCTTCCCGCTTCTCTGAAGCCGGCGCCGCCTGTAGCTGTCCTGAATCTTGCTCCAGGCGATACGATACACCCACGGCCAGAACCTTTGAGACTCTCTCAGCGAAGCAACCTGCCGCACTACCGCAAGCAGCGTTTCCTGCAGCACATCCTCTGTCAGGTCGTGATTCAAAGTGGTGCGAAAAACAAACGGATACAGCCGCTCCCGGACGGCAACAGCTAACTCCCCCATGCTTTTGCGGCTGCCCGAGCGGGCACTGGAGATTATTTGCTGGATGTTTTTATCATCATTATTCATTATTACGGCCCTCATTTATTAAAAGGCCGGTGGTGCGCCGTAAGTAACAGAAAATTTCCCTCGAAAAAGGTTTTTTATTCCGTCGCTGTTTCCTCCGCACCCTCCGCTTCCGCTATTAAGCCCTCGTCAACTCTTTCTGTTTGCTCCGCCTTCTGTTCTGCACCGTCGAGGACCCGCCAGGCCGGCGGCGTAAGCTCCGGAACGAGCCATTTACTTTTGCAGCGATGGCACCTGTCCATATCCGGCCTTCTCATCTTGCCGCAGTTTTGACAGGTCACTAAAGTTATCCCCGGCCTCGTAAGCCTGTACGTGATATAGGCCGCCAAACCAAAGGCAAGTGTTCCAATAATCCAATAAAATTTCGCATTTTCCGAAAGCCCGACAACAACCGCATTTTTACTTACCCGCGTCGCGAGCCATATCGAAAATATTATCGAAGGGAATATCCAGCCTAAGGCCCCAAAAAATCTTTCTACAAAATTTCCACTCCGTTCTCTACCCCACATCGCTATAAATGAATTGGGAAGCAAAAACAATCCTCTGTGCCCGGCGCCGGCCTCGAAGCTGTTGGCTGTGTAGTAAGAAGCAAAAGATAGAATCGGCGGATGAAGATTCTCCGCAAGATATTTGATAATGGTAAACGTAGATGCAAAGGGCGGCTTGAAAAACACCGCCTTACTGGAACGAGAAGATAAAGTACGATTCCCTTCTTGTTTTGTAAAACTGCTTTTAGCACTTTTGATTTGTTTTCCTTTTTCATCGAATACAGACAAAGTCAGCGCAGTGCCATCACGAGAAAGACCCGCTGCGAACATTCCCAAATACTTTCTCTCAATCTTCGATGGTGTTGGTTTAGTATGTCCTATAAATGGCTCCCCAAAAAACACTTTTTTAGATTCCGGATTCTCGAAAAAGTGTGTTGTCAAAGCAAGCGGCCAAACCTCATAACCCAGCAAATCCTGTGGCCTTGCACCTTCGACTGGCGCGCCAAAATACGTCTCCGGCCTCGGCAGCCATCCTGCGATCGCGTTGTATCCATTAACCTGAACAAATTTAAGGCTTTCTTTATCGAGCAGGTTAATTAAACCTGATTTGTCAAGGACAAGCAGATACGGACCTGCCTCACGCCCGTGGGCATTAGCTATGACCGGCTTCAAATCACTCTGGTAACCCGCTTGGTTTTTATCCTCTTCAGATTTGTTAATTTGAGGAGGCACCCAGTTCATACTAAAACCTGGTTTCCTCAATAGGCCGATGTGGATTGGTTCACAATGTCGATTTCCCTTGCCGAGTTCAGGCCCTTTAGTTACCGTCTCTTTATTAAAATCAATCTTGAAAAAACACCTCAGCTTCTTGTCATATACTATAAACTCACGCGATTCATTCAATCCGTAATATATCCCGGTGCGATCAATAATAGGCTCGATAAATCGGCCGAGAGTTTTATCTCGTATCTCTGAAATTCCTTCCGGGCCAATATAGATTTGTACCGACTTGTTCAGTACCCTTTTGTCGGGCATTATTTGTGTGTCATAATAGCTGTGAACAATTAGTCCCGACTTTTTGTCAAAATACATATAACTTGTGTCGGAGTAAAAGAAATAAACTTTCGAGCAGCGCCCTCCCGGGATTCTCGCTCGAAAATAGTCGACAATCCCAAAGGCAAGAGAAGGTTCTTGGGACATATATGCGGACACTTGGGAGTGAATAACAACGTTCGGGTCCTTCTCATACTCATACTCGTCCGGCACTAAGCCGGATGGCGATATGGCAACTTTTCTGACACCCTGGGGAATCCCTTCAAGAAGGTTCGCCTCACAGATAATCCGGATATAAAACAGTGGCAGGCTCAGCAATACCAAAACAATAAAGCCCGTGGCAAAAACTTTAACAGGATTGTTGGTTAGAGACTTCATAGTTATGTTCCTAAAGTGATGTTGTCATAAACGTATGCCGGATGCGTATTAGAGAGGCGATAATAAACAGCAAAAGTATCACCACTATTTGCGGGCCAAATCCTTTTACAAAAATCAATGGGACAAAGACACAGGTCAGAGCTATCCCCCCTAACGTAGGGGCAACCTTACCCGAGTTCCAGCCTGTTTGTAAGCCGATGCAATAGCAGGCAAATGCCATGAGAAATGCCGTTGTGAATATTTCAAAAACCATACCGGGATTGAAGAGCACAGGGGGAGCGTAAAGACGAAATAAAGTCATAACCGCAATAGTCAAAGGCAAAAGCAAAGTCAGAATAACCAGAATCCCCGTGATAATTCTTGCAACCAATATCCTGTCTCTGCTTACCGCTAATGTCGATAAAAATGCAGAAATTTTCCTGGTCCTGTCCAAATACATTTGGGAAGTGCCCAGACCGCAAAAACCGATTATGACAATAGCAACAGTCGGCACTCCGACACCTACCGAAAACATCCCGGTATCTACACCCCTGTAGCTGCTTCTTCGAGAAGATTCATAATGGCTGATAACAAAAATCGAGATGAAGATGAAAATTGCCGATAAAGCAGCCGCTACTATGAAATATACGATGTGGTCCCGAATTTCTCTTTTTATAAGTGTAAACATTTTCTTTCTCTCCTGCTATAAGCTTTCAATAAGCTCCGCACTTGGCCTGGTGCATTCTATGAATATGTCCTCAAGGCTCATCGGTATCTCCGTACAGCTCGATGGCTTGAAAGTATCCAGAACGGTCTGCTTCTGCCCGTTCCAGTTCGCAACGGTAATTACCATCTCACGGCCGTCGATTTGTTGATTTACAATCTCCTTAAGATAAAGATTTCGCGGTGCTGATTCCGGGAAAATTACTCGCAATTTTTTCACTCGCTCCTTAAGCTCTTCCAGAGGACAATCCACAACAAGCTTGCCTGCGGCAAATATTCCAATCCTGTCGGCAATTCGCTCAACATCACTTAGTATGTGAGAGCTGAATAAAATCGTTCGTCCCTGCCGTTGAATAAGATCGATGGCAAGCTCGAGGAACTGCCTCCGGGCGATGGTATCCAGGCCTAATGTCGGGTCGTCGAATATAAGCAGCTCCGGGTCTATCGCCAGAGCAAGGGCAAGGTTCAGTTGTGCCCGCATACCGACCGAAAGCTCTTTTACCCTGCGGTCGGTGGGCAGGCGGAATTTTTCTATCAGTTGCTCAAAAAACTCATCATTCCAGTTCATAGAAAGGTCTTTGCAAAGCTGTATCAGCCTGCCGACTCTATAGTTCTGGATAAGATTGTGACCTTCGGCTACGTATCCGATTCGGCTGTGCAGCTTCGCGGAAAGCTCGCTCGATTCGGTATTCAGCAGAAAAGTCTGTCCACGCGTAGGCGGCTCCAGGCCCAGAAGAATCCGGATAATCGTTGTCTTGCCTGCGCCGTTTCGCCCCAGCAGGCCGTATATGCAGCCTTGCGGTACTTTTAGATTGATACCGTCCAGGACGCACCGGCCGTCGAAGTATTTCACAAGATTTTCAACTCTGATAACGTTCTGGTCCATTCGGTCACTCCTTATCTTCAAGGCAAATTGAATTTAGATACTGCGCTATTGAACCATTCCAGCAGCGTCTGTCTTTCAATTTGCATATGATATGCATCAACCGCTATCCGCTCGAGTTCTTCAGAAATGAGTTTTTTTCTGACTGACCTGCTCAAATTACTGTCAAGATTAGCCACAAAAGCACCCGCCCCGGCCTTGGTAACAATAATGCCCTGCTGCTCCAATTGCCGATAGGCCTTGGCTATCGTGTTGGGGTTTATGGCAATCTGTCCGGCCAGTTGCCTCACGGTAGGCAGCTTTTCATTTTTAATAATCCTGCCTAAGGCAATATCCCGTTTGACATGGTCTATTATCTGCTGGTAAACGGGCCTGTCTGAAGCATTGTCTATTCGAATTTGCATAAGTCACCATTAATATATGTACTAATTCAACTATTACAAGTATAACACAAACTCTTCCTTTGTCAAGCCCCGTCGAGAAAAAAAAAGAAAAATTCTAAAAAAATTTGAGGATCGGAAAATACTGCCTATGGGTGGAATTGTTTTGACAGTACAGGATCTTTTACCTGCCCGTCGGGACCGGAAAAACCCATGAAGAGATAATTAAGCTCTTTACTCCGTAGCTTTCAGGCATTAACAAGAATAAAATCACCCTTCAATTGAACCGTTAATGGGCCGAAGGGTGTTTTAAAACATTTTAGGGCCGCAGGTCTTGCATTCCTCTTCGCTTTTCTTGATCGCTTCTGTATTAATAGGTACGCGAGATACTCCGGCTTGCCTTGGATAAAATCCGTTAAAGGGGATTTCAAGATTCCCGCCGCCTTTTATCTTTACAACTACTGTATCTGTGAAAAGGGTTGCTCGACTTCTTTGTGCCGGGGGCACGATTCTCAACTCAAGCTCATAACCATCGTTAAGCTTTTGACTGCCCGCAATCTGTACGATACCTTTTTTGGAATGCACTGATTCAAGCTCAAAAGCATCCTTATAGTTGTTTTGTATCCGAACTTTCTTTGTTACAGCACTTTTTTCCTGTGCCTCACGAACCACAATCGGCTGCGGTGTTACATTGAATCTTGGCAGCGTGTTAACACCGATAGTGACAGTCTTGCATTCCGGATGAGTCAGTTCAATCTCGATACGCCCATCCAAATTTTGTTCCAGCCTGGCCATATCGACAATCGGCTGAAGAACAAAGCTCCTCGCCACTGCCGAAGGATTATAGGCGGCCGTTATAAAATTCGAGGTCGATTTGAAACTGCGTATTGAAAAAGGCTGATTGTCAAGACTGCTAATAGTTATCTGCGGACAACCGGCATTTTGATGCTTAAGTGAAAGGCGCAACGCCTTCGGTTCGAAATCAACCTTTGCCGCAACCCTGGCCTCTATGTTCAGAGCAATCTTCGGATTTCGCCTGTCATTGGTGTGCACGAACAACTGTTTCTTTGCGTTTCCGTAGGGCGGCTCCGCATAATATCTCACTCTCAACGTACCGCTTTCACCCGGTGCATATTCGGTTTTGTCCAGTGAAAACGGCGTACAACCGCAAGCTTTAGTAACATCGTTTATTCGCAGAACAGCATTACCGGTATTAGTAAATCTGAACTCGCAAACTTGGTTGGTTCCAGGGGCTACGTCGCCGAAATTATGTGTTACTTTTTCAAATGCAATACCCGGCCCCGCTGTGACCATGCGTTGTGGCGCTTGCTGCAACGCCTGTTGTGGCGCCTGTTGATTTATTGCCGCCCAGGTCTGCTGCTTGAACCAGTCGGGATTGAGAGTTCTCGGCTCCATCGCCTCTTCTTCACAACCGGCCTGTAAAAATAAGACACAACCCGTAATAAAAATTGTAAGAACAGATAAAGTCAATCGGTTCGGCTTCATATTCCTTTTCTCCAGGTTACGTTAAGACGGGACTCTCAGATAACTGGCGAGAAGTTTCAACTTAAAACGAAAAGAACACCTCTGACAATATGATTGTTCAGATGACCTCCTCACTGGCCCCATCGGGATTTTATTTTATATATTATACCCGAATCAATCCCAATAGTCAAACTTTTTCACGATTATTTGCGGGTTTTTCAGTACTCGAAACAGCTTTCTTTGCCACACTTTCGGCCTATAATAACCCATTCCTGGGCCTCTTAATAAATATTTCTAAATGCCCCCCGCTGGATTCATAAAAGACCATAAAGGCAGGTGCATACGTCTCCTGCAGAGAACAAATTATAGGCCCTGGAAACACTGCTGTCGAAGAGGTAGATCATTGTTTGCGAAGATTTGACTCGGCAAAAAGGTCTATTTCAGCACTAAGGCTGACCTAAACAAATACAGCGATAAATATTTTTTAGGTCTTTGTCCTTGACGAGGACACTTTTAAGTGATAATTGATAATTGATAATTGTCCCTTTTCCGGGGGGATGGTAATATTATCGGTTATAAGGACTGAATTAGGTTGAAGGTTGAAAGGAGGCCATTATGGCAAGGATAGTTCTTAGCGTAGCAATTATTGTCTTATTGAGTGTATCGCTCGGATGCCAGCAAGCTGACAGTGGAAGAGGTCGGCTTATACCGAGTCAAGGAACAACGGCGGCAGTCACAACTAACCTCTCTCAGGCGGGTGAGACCGACATTGTCGAGCAGATAGCAATCAATAGGCGGGCATATAGGCAGGGACTGGAATTGCTGATAAGATATTACAACAGAACCGGCAACAATATGAAGCTTAAATGGGCAAATGAGGAATTAACGGCGCTGGATTTGATTCCGCAATACAAGTACATTATTGTTGCCGAAACACTCGAATCGAATTTGAGAGCGAGCGCATCGATCCCGGAAGCAGACGACCTGTATCAGGATGCACTGAAGCTTGAGGACGAAGCCAGGGTACTACTCATCGGCAAAAATGACGACAAATTACGTGAAGCGCTGGATAAATATGACCGGCTCATAAGGAGCTATCCAACCAGTGACAAAATTGACGATGCTGCCTTTAATGCCGGCGTCATTTACGAATATTTTAAGGATTACTCAATAGCTCTTCTATACTTCAAAAGGGCTTATCAATGGGATCCCGAAACACCTTATCCCGCCAGGTTCAGATCGGCGCGTATTCTGGATAAACGCCTGCACCGCAATGCCGAAGCACTCGAGCTTTATCGCGAAGCCATCAACACCGAAGGAAAGTATGGAAAACGCAGAATTTGGGTAGAGTACGCAGAAGAACGAATACGTGCCTTGTACAAAATAGAGGGTGAAAACAACTGATGTTAACAGCAGTTTGAGATAAAGACTTTATAATTATGAACTCGGGCCTGGTTGATATCAGGCCCGTTTTTTTATGGAATAAAAAGAAATCCATCCTGAGGCAATCCAGGAGAGATGTTGTCGGAATTCGAAAAAAAGATCGCCGATTTTATAAAAGCCAATGAGCTTTACGGCTCCGCGGATAAAGTCTTGTTGGCGGTTTCCGGTGGAGCGGATTCAACGGCTCTTCTGCATGCAATCTCGGCTCTCAGCAGTGAGAACATTTTCAGACCCGAGCTGCTCTGTGCCCATATAAATCATCAGTTGAGAACAGCCCAGTCGGATTCCGATGAAGATTTTGTCATCGAACAGGCCGCCCGGCTGAAGCTGGCCATAAAAACAAAGCGAGTAGATGTGCGAGAGTTTGCCGCTCGCGAAAAGCTGTCAATTGAGACGGCCGCCCGGCAGCTGCGGATTAAAAATCTTATCGAGATTGCAAAAGCCGACAATTGCAGAACAATAGCAACCGCACATCAAAAAAATGACAACGCCGAAACCCTCTTACAGCGATTGAGCCGGGGAACAGGCTTTCGCGGACTCGGGGGCATCTGGCCGAAGCGTATTTTTCATAATGAATTCAAGTTCATAAGACCTTTACTGTGTGTCGATAGAAACGAAATTATTCAATATCTCCAACATAAAAAACTAAAATGGAGGCAGGACCATACGAACGCCGATTGCACATACAGAAGAAACTACATCCGGCACCGGTTGCTTCCGCAGTTACAACAAGACTGTGCCGGCTCACTCGTTGAGCGATTGTCAGAACTGTCCGAATCGGCCCGCGGATTCTATAAGCTGATTTGCCGTAATGCGGATGATATTTGGCTGCAAGCCGCTGATTGCGCCGGCGAAAAGGTAACTCTGGACGTAAAAATTCTTTTGGCTCAACCGCAACCGGTGATAGTGGAACTTCTTCGACGGAGCTTGAAGGCTCTCGGCTGCGGCGAGAGAAATTTATCCCAATATCACTATGAAAATTTATTTCAATTAGCTCAGCAAAACACCAGCGGCAAAAAAATAGATTTGCCGGGGCAATGCGTAGCTAACACCGAATACGGAAAAATAATTTTCTCTGCACCTGAAAAAATATCTCTCCCCACCGAGCTTCTTGACAAAAGTACCACACTGGACATCCCTGGACAAACAAGGTTCGGCAGGTATTCGATAGAAGCAACTGTTTTCCAGGCTAATGAGAAGGAATTCAAAAAATTCAAGTCGGGAAAAAACAATTTCATCGAATGGTTTGACTTTAATAAAATAAAACCTCCCTTGTTTATCCGTCTTCGTAAAGCAGGTGACAGGTTTATTCCTTTGGGTCTGAGCCAGGAGAAAAAGGTAGGTAAGTTCCTCACTGCTGCAAGGCTGCCACAGAATCTGCGGAAACAACTTCTTATCGTAACCGACTGTGAAAAGATAATCTGGCTTTGGCCGATTCGAATATCCGAGAAAACCAAAGTTACCTGCGAAACTCGAAAAATTCTTCAACTGCGAATAACTGATATCCCAAAAATCAAAAAAAACGAGAGGATACAAGTATGAAAACATCGAATCTCTCACGTCGTCACTTTCTAAAGACCATATCTCTGGGCGCAACCACACTTGCTGCACAGAGCTGTGCGGGCATCAACACATTAAGCTCCGGAGAAAAACCAAATATCATTTTCATCCTGGCCGATGACCTGGGCTGGGCCGAGCTGGGCTGCTACGGAAACAAATTCAACGAAACACCCAATCTCGACAAACTGGCCAACCAGGGTCTGAGGTTTACCGAAGCCTATGCAGCAGCCCCGGTCTGCTCGCCTTACCGGGCGGCCCTGATGACTGGGCAATACCCGGCAAGAATCGGCATTACCGACTACCTGAGGCCAAACGATACCAAACACCTTTCGAACGATTATGTCACCATCGCCGAGATGCTCCGCCAAGCCGGCTACTCAACAGGCATCATCGGCAAGTGGCATCTCACCGGTTACGCCAACCACGGCGCCAAAGAGATAAGCCCGGACCTTCAGGGCTTCGACGAAGTTATAGTCTCGGAAAATCGTGGCATCGGCGGCGGAAGCTATTTCCATCCATACCACTTCAACCGCGAAATCGAAAAACGTCTCACCGGCAAAGAATATCTGGTGGACCGCTGCAACCTCGAAGCTGTCGAGTTTATCGCCCGGCACAAAGACAGCCCATTTTTTCTCTACCTGAGTCACTATGCCGTCCACACCAGATTGCTCGGCAAAGATGAGCTGGTTGCCAAATACGAAAACAAAACCGGCGCCGGTAAAGGAAACAGGGCTAAGCTGAACAACCCGCATCTGGCCGCACAGCTTGAGAGCATCGACGAAGGCGTCGGCATGATTATGGACAAACTCGATGAGTTGAGCATTGCAGACAATACCGTATTGATTTTCACAGGTGACAACGGTGGAGAAGACCGCGTAACTTCCAACGCCCCATTACGGGCCGGCAAGTCAACTCTTTACGAAGGGGGCATTCGTGAACCGCTGATCGTCCGCTGGCCAAAAGTCGTTAAACCGGACGGCCTATGCAATAAACAAACAAGTAATATCGATTTCTACCCAACGTTGCTCCAGCTCACCGGAAACAGGACCAACCGCTCTCAGCATCTTGACGGCATTTCCATTTTGCCTTTACTGAAAAATCCCAAAGCCGAACTCGGGCGCGACACATTCTATTGGCACTATCCCCTGGAAAAGCCCCATTTCCTCGGCGGACGCTCGGCCGGAGCGATTCGAAAGGGCAACTTCAAACTCATCGAATTCTTTGATACCGGTCAGGTCGAACTTTATAATCTCGCAGACGATATCTCAGAGCAGCACAATCTGGCTTCGGAACTGCCCGAAAAAGCAAACGAACTGAAAAAACTCCTGGCAAAATGGCGCACCGAAGTCGGAGCAAAGATAATTTGATTGATATAACACTATCAGCCAAATAAAATGTGAGCAAAATTGCACCGGACGAAAAAATTAACAAAACCGGAGGACACAATATGAGCATATTGAATTACACACGTCGTGATTTTCTAAAGTCAATTGGTTTGGCCGCGGCTTCGTCAGCAATACCGGGCTGTATGAATAGCGATAAACGCTCCGCTGGAAAAACCTCTGCGGACAAACCGAATTTCGTAATCATTTTCGCCGACGACCAGGGCTATCAGGATGTCGGTTGTTTCGGCTCGCCGCATATAAACACGCCGAATCTCGACCGTATGGCCTCCGAGGGTATGAAGTTCACAAATTTTTATTCGGCCGCTTCGATTTGTTCACCGTCCCGCGCCGCCTTACTTACCGGTTGCTATCCTCCCCGTGTCGGCATAACAAAAGTGCTGTTTCCAAGAGACAATATCGGCTTGAATCCCAAAGAAATAACCATCGCCGACTTACTCAAAAGCCGCGGCTATTCGTGCGCCTGTATAGGAAAATGGCATCTGGGTCATCTGCCGGAATTCCTGCCGACCAGCAACGGCTTTGATTCTTATTTCGGCATCCCATACTCCAACGATATGGACGGTGTCGAGGGCAAGAACAAAAATCTTGACCGGGCATGGCGGCAGAAGGACTTTTCTCCATGGAACGTCCCTCTGATGCGCAATAAAGAAGTCATCGAGCGGCCGGCCGACCAGACAACCCTTATCGAACGCTATACTGACGAAGCGATCGAGTTCATCCTCAAAAACAAAAATAATCCCTTCTTCCTCTATCTGCCGCACACAATGCCGCACATTCCGCTGTTCGTCTCCGATAAATTTTTCGTCGAAGATGTCTATAAAGCCTACAAAGCAACTATCGAGCAGATAGACTCCTCCGTCGGCCAGGTCC
Source organism: Sedimentisphaerales bacterium (assembly GCA_032250555.1). Taxonomy (GTDB): domain Bacteria; phylum Planctomycetota; class Phycisphaerae; order Sedimentisphaerales; family Anaerobacaceae; genus NIOZ-UU13. Next base: position 3,613 of record JAVVFI010000028.1, on the reverse strand, counting down.
TTACGGCCCTCAAAAAATCAGGTCTCGATAAAAACACCCTCGTGGTCTTCACAAGCGACAATGGCCCATGGCTTGGCAAAAAACATCACGGCGGCAGCGCTCTGCCTCTGCGCGACGGTAAATTTTCCACCTACGAAGGAGGAATGCGGGAGCCGACCATCATGCGCTGGCCCGGCAAAATCCCCGCAGCTAAGGTCTGCTCCGAGGTCTGCGGCACAATTGACCTGCTCCCGACATTCGCCGAATTAGGCGGCACTCATGCGCCCTCAGACCGTGTGATTGACGGCAAAGATATCCGCCCCTTGATATTCGCGAAACCGGGAGCAAAGTCTCCACACAAGGCGTACTTCTATTATAGAGGTAACAACCTCGAAGCCGTCCGAAACGGCAGATGGAAACTGCGCCGCGTCAAAAAGAACATCGAACTGTACGACCTTCAAGCCGACATCAGCGAAAAGAACAACTTATCGGATAAATATCCCGAAATCGTCGACCGCCTGACAGATATGATGAAAGAATTCGACACAGAATTAAAAGCGAATGCCCGACCGGCGGGAAAAGTCTCATAGAAGTAACAAATAAGAGCAGGAGGAAAAAATATGAGTATAATGAATTGCTCACGTCGTGATTTTCTAAAAACGGTTGGGTTGGGTACGGCATCGTTATCCATGCCGAATTTGCTCTCAGCCGCTGAATCAAATAGGAACAAACCCAACATAATACTTATTTTGGCCGACGATTTGGGATTTTCTGATTTGGGCTGTTATGGCGGGGAGATTCAAACGCCGAATCTGGACCGTATGGCCGCCGAAGGCCTCCGCTTTTCACAGTTCTACAACTGTGCCAAATGCGCACCAACACGCCATTCCATACTAACAGGCCTCTACCATCAGCAGGCTGACGTCGGAAAGGGCAGGAATTGCGTTACCATCGCCGAGGTCCTTCGCCATGCCGGCTACTCAACATTAGCTTCAGGCAAATGGCATGTCGGCGGCACCCCATTGGATCGCGGCTTCGATAGGTACTTCGGAATGCTCGGCGGCTCATGCAGTTACTTTGTCCCGGATAAAACTTTCCGCCTGGACAGAACGCCATTCACAACAAATGACAAAAACTTCTACACCACAAACGCCTTCACAGATTACGCTCTCGAGTTTCTCGATGAGGCGGGCCGCAAGGACAAACCATTTTTCCTCTATATGGCCTACAACGCCCCGCATTATCCCCTGCATGCCCTGCCCGAGGACATCAAAAAATACCGCGGTAAGTATATGAAGGGCTGGGACCGCATACGCCGGGAACGCTACGAACGGATGATACGAATGGGACTAATAGACAAAAAATGGGCACTCAGCGCCCGCGGAGCAGATAAGCATAAATCGTTCAGTGACATCCCCCCTTGGGACAAAGTCGATGACAAACAGGCCGAAGACCTGAACATGGCTGTCTATGCCGCAATGGTTGACAGACTGGACCGGAACATCGGGCGAATCCTGAACAAACTTGATGAACTGAAAGCCCGTGACAACACACTGGTAATGTTCCTCTCAGACAATGGCGGTTGTCCATACGAACGAAATAATACAAAAGACATTCCCCCCGGACCGGCCGAATCGTACCGCACTTACGACTCGAAATGGGCCAACGTCAGTAACACACCGTTCCGTCTCTACAAGCGCTTCAACCACGAAGGAGGCAACGCCACACCCTTTATCGCCCGCTGGCCGGCGGTTATCAAAAAAGGCGGTGTTATCACGCATCAAATCGGCCACATCATCGATGTAATGGCCACCTGCGTAGATATTGCATCTGCACAATATCCCTCGCGCTACAAAGGAAATAATATCACCAGGCTGGAAGGCAAGAGTCTGCTGCCGATTTTCCAGGGTCGAAAACGCAAAGGACACGATGCGATATTCTGGGAATTCATGCGCAATAAGGCCGTCCGCAGGGGAAAGTGGAAGATCGTTACAGTTGGAGATAAACCATGGGAACTCTATAATATAGAGACCGACCGAACCGAACTTAACGACCTGTCGGCAAAGATGCCTGAAAAGGTCACCGAATTAGCCAAACTGTACGATGCCTGGGTCCGGCGATGCAAAAAGGCAAAACAGATATAATTCGGAATAAGACATCAAAAAGATAAGAGGAAATGATTAAATGAACCGACGCGAATTTATTAAAAGTCTAAGCAGCGGCGCTTTAGGCCTGCTGGGTACCGCGGCTCTCGGAAGTTGCTCGCAAACAATGTCATCCCGAAAACCGAAGAAACAGCCGAATATCCTTTTTTGCCTTGCCGACGACTGGTCCTGGCCCCACGCAGGTATCGCCGGTGACAAGGTCGTCAAAACACCGACGTTTGATAGAGTCGCTCACGAAGGAGTGCTCTTCGAAAACGCCTTTGTCTCATCACCCTCATGCACGCCTTCTCGCGGAGCAATCCTGACCGGCCAGTATCACTGGCGCCTCGAAGAAGCCGGCAACCTCTGGAGCACACTGCCGGCAAAGTTCGAAGTATATCCCGACCTGCTTGAGTCCGCCGGTTATCATGTAGGTTACACCCGCAAAGGATGGGCACCCGGCTACATTGAACCGGGCGGGCGAACGCGCAATCCCGCCGGGCCGCGCTATAAAGACTTCTCAGAGTTTATGAAAGCCCGCCCGCAGGGCAAACCGTTCTGCTTCTGGTTCGGAAGCCAGGACCCGCATCGGGCCTATAAGTGGCAGTCCGGCATCAATAGCGGCATGAACCTCCAGGACGTTGAAGTCCCTGCCTGCTTCCCCGATAGCCCGGAAGTACGAACGGATATATGCGACTACTACTGGGAGGTTCAGCGCTTCGATACCGAGGTAGGTGAGCTTTTGAAAAGCCTCGAAGAAAACGGCGAGCTTGACAACACTTTGGTTGTAATCTCCGGTGACAACGGCATGCCGTTTCCGCGCTGCAAAAGTAACCTTTACGACCTGGGCACAAATGTACCGCTTGCTGTTCGCTGGCCTGAAGAGGTCAAAGGCGGCCGGACTGTCGAAGATTTTATCAGTCTTTCCGACTTGGCGCCGACATTCCTCGAAGCGGCCGGGTTGAAACCAACCCCCGATATGACCGCTCGAAGCTTTATGAACATATTGACTTCTAATAAATCGGGCAAAGTGGACCGCAAACGCAATCACGTCCTTACCGGCAAAGAACGTCACGTACCATCTCAGGAAACCGGCCCCGCCGGCTATCCGATGCGCGCCATACGAACACACGACTTCCTCTACATCCGCAACTTCAAACCGAACCGCTGGCCCTCCGGCGCCCCCAAAAGTTACGCTAAACCAACTGAAATAGTTATTTCAAAGCCCCGCGGCACTTTTTACGGCTATGCTGACGTTGATGCCGCTCCGACAAAATCCTATATGCTGAAATACCAAAACGAGCCGCAGGTCGCAAAACTTTTCGAGCTTGCCTTCGGAAAACGACCAGCCGAAGAGCTTTACGACCTTCGCAAAGATCCGGACCAGCTAAATAACGTAGCCGGAAAACCCGAATACGCCATGGTAAAAAGCAGGCTCGCCGCCGACCTATTAACCGAACTGAAAGCGACCAAAGACCCACGTGTTTTAG
>JAVVFI010000289.1:0-7176 GCA_032250555.1 Sedimentisphaerales bacterium | reverse complement strand
ACAGCAAAGAAAAAACCTTCAGAAGCGATATCTACCCCGAATACAAAGCCCACCGCAAACCGATGCCGGACGATATGCCAGCCCAGATAGACCGGATTGAGCAGATTCTAAACGCGATGAACATCCCCATCCTCCGCATAGACGGATTTGAAGCCGATGATATAATCGGCACATTGGCGAAAAAAGCCGGCACTGATGATATCGACACATATATATGTTCAAAAGATAAGGATATGCTTCAGCTTCTCGATGAGCATACATTCATGTATGACATCAAAACCGGCAATGTAACAAATCCCCAGACAATGCTCACTGATATGGGAATAACGCCTCAGCAATTCATCGACTGCCTCGCCCTTCAGGGCGACACCGCCGACAACATACCCGGCATACCGGATGTCGGCCCCAAAACCGCTCTAACATGGATACAAAAATACGGTTCAATTGATAACCTTTACGAGCACGTCGACGAAATAAAAGGCAAACGCGGCGGCAACCTCCGAAATTTTAAAGACAAGATCGCTTTGAGCAAAGAGCTTGTAACTATAGATTGCGATGTTCCGATCCCGGTTGGTTACGATGATTTGACTCTGAAGAAATTCAACGAACCCGAGTTGACCCGGCTCTTCTCTGAGCTTGGCTTTACTCGCCTGCTCTTGCAATTAGGTCTAACCGACACTGAACAGACGGACATCGCCTCGACTGTTAATGAGCAGACATTAGTAAATACCGGACAACCCGCTTCAATGAAAACTGTCGAGCACGATTATCAGTTAATCGACACAGATGAAAAATTCGATAAGTTTGTTTCCGAATTGAAAGAACAAAATTTATTCGCTCTCGATACCGAAACAACTTCTATTGACGCCATGCGGGCCGACCTGGTCGGAATCAGTTTTTCCTGGCAGGCAAACAAGGCCTTCTATCTTCCAATAAAGGCCCCCCTCGGCTCGAAACATCTTGACTTAAAAAAGGTTCGCCAAAAACTCGCACCGATACTGGCTAACAAAAAAGTTAATAAAATCGGCCAGAACATAAAATACGACCTGCACGTCCTCGAAAACGCTGGCTTGCCTGTCAAAGGAATCCACTTCGATACTATGGTCGCTTCTTATTGTCTCGACCCTGCCAGAAGCCATTCGATGAACAACATGGCCGCTGATTTCCTTAATTATGACTGCCTCCCAATCACGGACCTTATAGGCAAAGGCAAAAACCAACTGACTTTCGATATGGTCGATACCGCCGCCGCATGTGAATATGCAGCAGAAGATGCCGACATAACTTTCCAGCTTTATATCTACTTAAAAGCCCGCCTCGATAAAGAGCCTCCGCTTAAAAAATTATTCGAAGAAGTCGAAATGCCCCTGGTCTCGGTGCTGGCGGTTATGGAACACAACGGCGTTTCGCTGGATACGGCCTTGCTGAGAAATATGTCAGGCCAAATCCACGAAGAACTCGAAAAACTCACAGAGAAGATTTATGAACAATCCGGCACAGTCTTTAATATTGACTCTCCGAAACAGCTTGCCGAAATTCTCTTCGACAGACTCAATCTGACTTCTCTCCGCACAGGCAAGGCCGGAAGAAGCACCGACGCGGCCGTACTTGAACAGTTGCGCATTCAGCATCCAATTGCCGATTTAATACTCCAGTACCGAACTTTAAGCAAACTGCAGAATACTTACGTAGAAAAACTCGGTTTGCTGATTAATCCCCGAACAAATCGTCTTCACGCCTCATTCAACCAGACAATAACAACAACAGGCCGGCTTAGCTCCAGCAATCCGAATCTTCAAAACATTCCCATTCGTACTGAGCTTGGCCGAAAAATCCGAGGCGCTTTTATAACTGAAAAAGAATCTGACTGCATCTTAAGCTGCGATTATTCACAGATTGAGCTTCGCCTTCTGGCACATTTTTCAAAGGACAAGGCTCTGATGGCCGCCTTCGCCGACGACAGGGACATTCATAGTTTCGTTGCCTCGCAGATTTACGATTGTCCGATTGAAGACGTAACAAGTGAGATGCGCTCGAACTGCAAAGCCGTGAATTTCGGTATCATCTACGGCCAGGGGGCATTTGGACTTTCGCGGACAATTGGCATAAGCCAGGGAGAAGCAAAAATATTCATAGAAGACTATTTCGCCCGCTACAGCTCAATCCGGGAATTTATGGACGACTGCATCGCCCTCGCAAAGCAGACCGGCTACGCAGAGACCATTTTGCACCGTCGGCGAAATATCCAGAACCTGTCCAGCAAAAACGCAGGCAAACGTTCGCAGGCTGAACGGCTCGCAGTCAACACGGTTATTCAGGGCTCTGCCGCCGATTTAATAAAAGTAGCAATGATAAATATTCAGCAAAAAATCGAAACCGAACAATTACCTGTTCGCATGACCCTCCAAATCCACGATGAGCTTGTTTTCGAACTGCCCGCAGCCGATACCGACAACCATGCAATATGGATAGAAGAACAAATGATTAGCGCTATCAAGCTCGATGTCCCCCTCAAGGTGGATATCACAAAAGGCCCAACCTGGTTAGGTAATAAATAGAACAAAAGAAATCCTTTACAAATAACTTTTAGTAATTTTTGTCTATTGTGTAAAATACATCTCAATTATATAATATAAGGTTTTAAATAACTCATAAATATCGTTTTACAAGAGGTTTATATATATGAGAGCAGTGCTCGCTTTTACGCCCAATGCGAATCCAACATACGTTCCGCTCGGAATAGCCTCATTGTCTTCATACATTAAAGCAAGCAGTCAGGACATCAATCTACATTCGCTTGATTTGAATGCGGCCACATGGAACTGGCTGATTGACCAAAAAAATGAATATCTGCCTTTTCGGGAGTTCATGCAGGGCAGATACGGATGTTTTTATGACGAAGTCCAGTACAGAACACAGCAGGCCTTATGGAAACAGCTTTTTGCCTTATTGGAACAGTATAATTTGGAGGCCAGATTTTACCTCGAAAAGGAAACCTTAACCACTGAGCTTCAACGGCTGCTGGAGTTTCAATCAAAACTTGTTTTAGAGAACGACCCGGAGCTTATAGGTTTTTCTGTGATGTATCCCAGGCAGATTATCTTTACCTTAGCTCTTGCAAAATATCTGAATTCCACAAACTCACTTCTTACAGGATACAGCAGAGAAACGACACAACCCAAAATTATCCTTGGGGGCGCGATGATCTCGGCATTACAGGCCGAAGATATTCTTCGTATGTGTCCTTTTGTTGAAGCAGTCTTCGACGGCGAAGGCGAATACGGATTGAAGATGCTTTGTGAAGGCAGGAATTTTTCGGAAATTCCCGGATTGGTTCATCGGGTAAGAGCGGGCATCTTAAGAAACCGAAAAACAGACACAATCAGTCTGACAAAATTACCTTTGCCGGAATTTAATGATTTGAATCTCAATATGTATCTTAGTCCTGAGCCTGTTGTGCCGGTTGTCTTTTCCCGCGGCTGCAAATGGCGGAAATGCCGGTTCTGCGCCCACAATTTTTCTTACAGCGGATATCGAAAGAGAAATGCGATACATTTTGTCGAATATCTTTTAAAACTCAGACATGAAAATGGCATCCGGCATTTTTATTTTGCCGATCAGTACCTTGAAACTTCTGATATGATGAGCCTCGCCGAGGAAATAGTAAACAACAAGCTGGATATCTTTTACCATATTATGTGCCGACCTACAGACGATTATAATCCCGAGGTGCTTGAGAAGCTCTTTAAGTCGGGATGTCGATGGATAAGCTGGGGTATAGAGAGCGGCTCTCAGCGTCTTTTGGATATCTGCAGAAAAGGAACGTACGTTGAAACTGCCCGCAAAATAGTACGAGACTCAGGCAATGCTGGTATCTCGAATCTTCTAATGCTAATTTTCGGCCTGCCCACATCAATGGAAGAGGACTTAAATGCCACAATAAATCTTCTGGATGGTCTGGAAGATTCTGTTGATGCCGTCACAAAGAGCAATTTTCAGCTTTTCCATAAGACGGTATTTTCCGCTCAGGCGAAGGAATTCGGTATGGAAGTCACCGGACGTGAAAGACTCTTTTCGTGTGAGGACAGGACATTATACTCCAATCGTTTGTATTACCGGGAAAAATCTTTTGATGGAACCACACGGCCGCCGCAAGGCCCCATGGAAATTAAAAGAATGGAACACCGCAAACTCTGGATGGGCCCGCCTTCCATATTCGAAAACATTTGTTGCGAACATTATCTCCTGTTTGCCGCACATCTTAAGAGCAATAATACCACGAGGATTGAACTTCAGGATTATCAATTTCCGGTGCCTTCAACCGGTTAGTATCGAAAAGATTCGATTCTGAAATATTCACAAATAGTCGAATCACTTTATACGTTTTCGGAAATATTCGTGTCCGCACAAAAGATAGTCTTGAAAGGAAAGCAAAATCCTTTATAATAGCCCTCTTTGTAATTAGGCTAAGAAAGCCATATATTGAAACATGGAGATACCCGAGATGGAAAATCATCGTATCAGTAAAATAAAAAGGGCTCGAAGAATGGGTTTCAGGGCTCGTAACCGAAGCAAAAACGGACACAAGATATTTCGCAGAAAACGAGGTGCGGGACGTTCGATTAATTGCGTTTAGAAACTACAAGTTAAGGATTTGCGGAAATTATTCTGTGCTTTTCGATTTCTATTAATTCAGCGTCAAAAAATTAGAGAGATCTAACCAAATGGGGCCTATACCTAATTGGCATAGGCCCCGAATCTATACGAATCACAATATTAGCAAATTAATTAATTGTAACTTACTAATTACTCTGCGGGTGGATACAGACGAACGTCATCGACAAATATCATACCTGTACCGCCGGAGCCTGATTTAAGACCAAGAGTAATCGAATTTACATTGGCAAGGTTCACACCCTGGTCGGCAAATGCCTGCAGGGGGATATTCCATTCGGTCCAGCCAGACGCCTGTGTAGCAGCAGGGTCGCCGTTATCGACATTAGCGCTGCCGTTGAGCATAACATACATCGTCTCGGCCGAATTGGAATTAGAACCTCGATACCAAATCGTCAGTGTGTCGACACCTTTGACCGTCCAGTCCTTATTGGAAGTCAATGTTAAAGTCGCCTCTGATTTACCGCCGGCGTTGTCATATTCCAACGGCATTGACTGATTACCACTATGAACGATACTCTGTTCGGCAAATGGAGGATTAACATAACCCACGAGAGAACCATTTGTCGGGTCGCCGAATCCATCTACCCAGGCAAGATAAATCCTGTTGGAAGCCGGGTCACTTTCATCCAGGTCATTGTAGCTCTCCATATCGTCAATGATAAGGAAGTTGGCAGTAGTGAAGCTCCATAGCGGGCCTGTCCACGGACTGTCGGCATTAGCACTATCGGCCTCATCAACACGCCAGTAGTAAGCCGTGTTCCACTCGAGTTGTCCGGGCTCGTAGCTCTCTTCACCTAAGTTGCCACTACCTTTTAATTCCAGAGAGGCGGCATCGGCACCAAAGTAAACATCATACGAAGCACCTAATCCCGATGCCCAGGTTAGAATGGGTGTCTGTGATACATCCACCGCGCCATTAACCGGACTCAAGGCCTCAACGGCGCCTTCGGTAGTAAAGCTCCAGACATCGCCTTTATGCGTAGTTGGTACTTCAAACTCATCTACTCTCCAGTAATAAGTCTTGGCTTGTTTAAGCTCGCCCGGGCTATATGTAGCACCTCCCTGGGGAAGTCCACCTGCAGCAGTGTCCACTTCGTCAAAACTTTCGCCGAAGTACACAGTATGAAGTTTTGCACCGAATCCCGGTGTCCATTTAAGGGTAGGATTAACATCAACAGACTCACCACCATCAGCCGGGTTGGGCAGATAGGCAGTCTTTGGCGGAACCGTAAAGCTCCAAATGTTACCTACCCACGGACTGTTCGGATCGGCATCATTGACCTCATCAACACGCCAGTAATAAGTCGTGCCGCTAACGAGACCATCGGGATAAGGCATGCCGGGAAAGCCAACAACAACAAATGTCGAGGCCTGGTTGCCAAGGAATGCAGCTTCGGCATTAGCTTCCACGTCAGCAAGATTGTCGCTGAAATATACATCGTGCGAGACAGCAAAATCTCCTGCTCGCCAGCTAAGGTTCACCCAGGTATCACCAATGTAGGAACCATCGGCCGGATTGGCACCTGAGGCAATCGGAAATCCTACACCTTTCATAACAACCAGAATCTCGTCATCCGTCAGGGCGTGGTCAAAGACGTAAACGTCATCCACAATCCCAATTAAAAAGCCGCTCGGGCCGCCGCTGTCCCATTCCTGGCCTATTGACCACAGGTCATTATCGCTAAAACTAAAACTCGCCGGGGATGAATTTTCCTGAACTCCGTCCACATATATATATCCGGTGCTCCCGTTCCTGACGTAGGTCACGAAATGCCACTCGCCGTCATCAATAGGAGTTGTGGAGTGTCCTTGTGGTTCTGATACATCGATAACCAAACTTGCACTATCGATAGCCAACCTCATCACATTGCCACGACTTGCGCTATTAATACCGATTATTTCCGCGTCGTTGCTGGAGGTTTTGAGCCATAGGCAAAGCGTAATATCGTTATTAGTCTTGTCGTCTGCTACGGAATCGATCACAACATAATTGGAGCCACTAAGCTGTAAAGCACTTCCTACTTTTCCTTCCACAAAAGTCGGATTACTTTCAGGAATGCCATCGTTACCCAGACCCGATGAATCCAGAAAGTCGTCGTCAAACTTCCACCAGCCGATGAGGTCTGCTTTGACAACGCTTGTCAAAACAAGAGACAGCACCAACACAAAAAGAATCGATTTCCTGTACATAATAATCCTCCTTCACAAAAGATTAATAATTATAAATTATGGTTTGGCCACACACCAAAAAACTCAATGTTTTCGATAGACATTGAAAAAAATTACAAATCGAGGATTGTTTATATCTTTCCAAGGTAATTGTAACGGCTTGCCACTACCTCCTTTCTTCAAAAGCCAAATATTTAGATATTAATCAAACGCTAAAATCATCAACATGAAACATAAAGTGTTAGTTGCAACTTTAGGTATTCTATATAGCCACAATTACCTTATATGGAAACTTGAAAAAAAATCCAGCCACAGGTAATTTGAAATTCT
>JAVVFI010000288.1:0-7190 GCA_032250555.1 Sedimentisphaerales bacterium | reverse complement strand
GTGCCTTTGGGAATGACTGCGACCGTCAAACGCCCCCCTTCATTAGGGACATCCTTTTTGCTGCATCCTGTCAGACAAAGAACGACAGCAGAAGAAAGTAGAAGAATTATTGTTTTTCGTATCATGCTACATCCCATGTATGCACTATATTCTACTAACATCCTGCTGTTTGTCCAATATTTGACAGACTTTCTCCCTCCTATGTTTATTTTACAGATTTTGAGCTTATCCAAATAACTCGCTGAATCTCTTACAAGAGAACAGGAAAAAGGCAATAATCCAAAGGTATTGTTCTGTTACTGAAACGGCTGTTTATGGGCCCAGCCAAATTTCTCGAATCTGCCGAACTCCTTGCCTCGGTCCTCACCTTTAGGGCCCAGGGCTGAAAGTACTTCCTCAACATGCGCATCTACAAAAACTGCATTTATAGTACCAAGATTAAGGTTTGCGCTCGATCCACTATGTATGGTGCCAAACCAGTCACGGCCGTCTGGGCATAGAGCATTGTCATTAAGCACATTGGAATTACCCGGCCTGCCCCACATATTTTCCTCAGCAAAGAAAAACACCTCGGCTTTGCTTCTTGATATTTCCGAACGCTTATGAATTCCCCCCCGCCCTTTAGAGTCAGTAGCGGAAGAGCCACCCGGATCTCCTTGCTTTGAACCCAGCCATGAGTTCATGCTGTAACTGTACTGAGGAATAACTGGGTTGGCAGGATCATGACTCGGATGTTCATTACCAATCGATTTAGCCAGCACCTTAAATGACGGGCAAAGATTGATTTTCTTCGCTTTCAGATAAGGCCAAAGGGGACCGTCAGGGGGATATCTCGGGTCGTGCCATCGACAGTAACGCTGATACCCGCCCACAGGATTCTCACTCTTTACGAGAGCAGTCCATGAATAAGGATAACGGTCGTCATTGTCGTCTAAATACATGTGTTGTACTATACCGTACTGTTTTAAATTAGCCCGGCAAACCATCTCCCTTGCCTGCTCTTTTACTCTCTGAAGTGCCGGCATCAATATCGCCATCAATACCGCGATTATGGCGATAACCACCAACAGCTCTATTAATGTAAATCCCTTTCGTTTTTCCATAACGTCACCCCTTAAAAAACATAAACGTCTTTGCACAGAGCATATCTGCTTTCTCTGCATCTCACACACGAACTCCTCCTCATATTAAAAAACACCTTACTAAAGAATAAACATGTTAGAAAACCAAAAGCTGCTGATATCCTGATGCTCGGCCGCGGATTCCAACTATTTCGCTTATACCAAATCAGCCGCCTGCCCGTCAAGGAAAATATTTTAATTCAATATTTGAGTGTATTCTTATGAGATTTCGCAAAAAAAAACGGAAATAATAAGGATATACCAGGGAATTACTGCAAATTTCAGGGAAACCAAATAAAGTAGGGAGTCAAACTCTTAGTCCGACTCCCCCAAATAAGAATTAGTTTTATTCAAAGCCTTCCGATGCTTCTATTTTTGCTCCTCAAGTATGCCCATACCGCTTCGGTCCGGATAAGGCGGCCTTTTAGCAGGTACATAGGGATTTCTTTCAATCTCATCAAGCATATGCTCAATAGCTGCATCGAGTTGTGGATCGCTTCCGTCAGCCATTAAAGCCGGATCATCGATAACCTCTATATCCGGATCCACACCATGTCCTTCCATCGTAAGTGTTCCATCGGTTTCATAGAAAGTGATAAAGGGCACCGTTAATCGAGCGCCGTCAATGAGAGAGGGATTCCGGGAAATACCAATCACACCGCCCCAGGTTCGCATGCCAATAAGTTTTCCCAGCCCGGCCTTGCGGAACAGATACGGAAAAATATCACCCCCTGAGCCGGCCTCGCCGTTAATCATCATGCACTTCGGCCCCTGATGGCTAAGAGTCGGCACTCGCCAGTCATTTTCATAACGCTCAAATATATGAAGATAAATGGGACGATTCAGCAGTTCAATAAACCGATCAGCAATATTACCCCCACCGTTCCAGCGTTCATCAATAATGAGCGCATCTTTGTTCATCTGACCGGTGAATTGGCGGAAGAGTTCGCGCTGCCCCCGGCCCCCCGTGTCCGGCACATGTATATACCCAACCTTGCCGTCTGATTCTTCATCCACATAACGGCGATTACTTTCGATCCAGTGCCGATACCGCAAGTCATTTTCCGAACCAAGCAGCTTCACAACCACATTTGTTGCCTCATCAGGGTCCGGCTCAGAGCCTACTGTCAGTGTCACAGTCGCACCGGCAAGACCTTCGAAAGCCGCCCACGGTGCCTTGGATGTATCAACCGGAACTCCATTGACCTTGAACAGATAATTACATTGCTCGCGTTCCTTCTTATCCAGCGTACTCAAAGCAGACCGGGCATCGGTGTCCCATGTCCCGCCCTCATACACCTTGGTAATTCGGTAGTATCCCTGGTCCAACTCGAAGTCCACACCGAGATAACCGATTGACTCTCTCGGGCCCGAGTCAACATCGCCCCCGCCGTAATAAGTATGACCGGCGTTGACCTCACTAATCATCTCCGCGATAACATACCCGACATCTCGGCGTGACACACAGTCATCTAACATGGCCTCGTATTGCATGCGTACCGCGGGCCAGTCAACCTGATGCATATGAGGATCATAAAAATAGTCACGCATAAATCGCCATGCGTCAACAAACACCTGCCGCCACTCATCCCGGGGCTCAATCACAACGTTCATCGGACTGGTTACAACCGCGTTCTCAATTTTTTGTCCGGGCTTGGCTTCGATAATACCCATCCTGCCTCCGCTTCGCACAAGAAGCTTTTTGCCGTCCGGCGTCATTTGAACGAAGCTTACCTTATCGATAACAGTTTTCTCCTCGCGCTTTTCGTCCTCAGGGTCGAAGTACTGCAGCGTAGTCTCATCTCCGCGTCGAAGATAAATCAAATGGTTCTTATCATTAACCTCAAGATAGTAAAACCGTCCGCGTTTTACAGGGAGACGATAGCAACGTGCTTCCATATCTTCAAGTTCAATCTCGACCGGCTTGTTTTTATCTTTATCCTTATCTTCGCCCTTATCCTTCTTGTCATCTTTCTTCTCTTCAGCTTTGTCTTTGGGCGCTGCCAGGTCCTCGGATTCTCCAGGATCCACATCATTAGGGTCCTTACACTCCGATTCTTCGCCTTCGTCAGTTCCCTTATCTTTTTCCTTCTTATCTTTATCCTCGTCGTCGTCTTTTTTGTCCTCGTCTTCTTTGTCTGCTTTTTCCTCATCGCTCTTTGCCTTGAAAGGATTAGAGACATCCTCCCGCAATGGCATCGCATGTAATACTGATGTGTCATCGTAAATAAAAGTCAGACCGCCGTCTGCATACTTTGGCCTTGAAATCTCCCGCTGACTGAAGAAGTATAAAAAGTCTCCTTTCCGATCAAACGTAGGAAGATAATCGCTGAACATACCGTTAGTCACCTCGTGAAGCTCACCTTCGTTCACATTGTAAAGCATAATTATGTTCATGTTATCTTTATTGGGCCTGGTATATGCAATCCATTGCGAATCTGCCGACCAGCTAAATCCTCTGGGAACTCCCATGTTCCATCCGCTGATATTAACACGATCAAAATTACGAATCTCTCGCTCCTCAACGTTGAATACGTAAAACTTGCTCTCATTATCTGTAAATATCATCCACTTGGAATCTGGTGACCATATAGGTTGATATCGAAAGCCCGCTCCCATAGAAGTTATAGTCTCCGGCTCACCCTGTCCATCTGCCGGGCGAATAACAAGCTCATTCTCACCGGATTCATCTGAAAAGTACGTAATCCATTTCCCATCAGGACTCCACGAAGGCTCACGCTCTGCGATACCGCTCGTGCGGGTAAGATTGCGGGGAGTTCCATTCTTGGCAGGCAGTGTCCAGATGTCACCGCGGCTCTGCACCAGCACACGTTTGGCCTGGGGAGATACAAACCAGTCTGTAACTCGCCCGCTCACATCCTTGCGTATCGGACGAAGCCTCGGACGCGCACCGGGAACAGATATATTAACGGGCGTCGCCTGCTCCGAACCCAAATTCAGCAGGTAAAGCCTCGCATCGTATTCGAATACAATTTCGCCTTCTCCATTCGGCCCCGGCCCATTCGATGGCCACTTGACGTCATAATCCTTAAAGTGAGTAATCTGCCTGCGTTCTCTGGACTCAAGGTCATAGCACCAGATATTAAGACGATGGTTCACCCCTGCATCAGAAAGATAATATATCTTTCTGCCCTGCCACATCGGAATAGTATCTGTCCCTTCCCAGTCGGTTATCTTCTTTGAAGTATGCTCCGCCAAATGAAACAGCCAGATGTCCGATGCCCAGCCTCCGCGATAACGTTTCCACGTCCGAAAGTCTCTATTCCTCGGTGTATAAGCAAGCCACTGGCCGTCACCCGAAATAGTCCCGTACCCGCCGTAAGGTACAGGCAGCCTTTCCGGTATACCGCCCGCCTTGGGTACGGTGAATAATTGGGCCTGCCTTCCTAATCCGCCTAATCCGTTCATCGCAAAAACAAGCTGGTTATCGAAAGACCAGTCACACAGACGTTCACCACTGGAATGATATGTCACCCGCTCCGGAATTCCCCCTTCGACAGCTACGGTATAGATATCATAATTACCGTCATAGTTACCGTTAAAGGCAATAGTCCGGCCGTCCGGGCTGAACCGCGGAAATCCTTCTCCGCCGGCAGGACTCGCCAGCGGCGATGCCGCCCCGCCCGCCCGCGGCACTATCCAGATATCGTCCGCATACACAAAAACGATATGAGTAGAACTCACATCAGGATATCGCATCATACCGCCATGCGGCTCTACAGCAGAAGCTGTGTATGTACAACAAAACACCAAAATCAGAAAAAGAAAGGAAACCTTAAAAACCGCTCTCATAATAATACTCCTCCATTAGAAAATTTTGCAAAACCCTCAACCAACTGAACAAAAAGCTTTTTATACACCCACCTTAAGCTTAATTACCTCTCTTTATACCAAATTTACACCCTTTCTACAAGTGAATTTTCCTGCCCCCTTCCCCCTTTTTCCTCTGCTAAGGATTGTCATTTCGACCGGAGTGAGCGAAGCGAATGTAGCGGAGAAATCTGGCATATGATATTACATGTGTACACGCCAAAAAAGGTAAGCCAACGAATCTGAAATTTGAAATCAACTCCCCAATCCCAATAATCATCTGAATCGTGGTGGTGGTGCTCCGCCTTCACCATCGTTTACGAGGAATGAATCCAATCTGTCAGTCGGCTCACTGACATTAGCCAATGGATATCCCCCTCGCCTGATATCTCCGCCATCCCAGTAAGTGTAAATATTATCATCGTTGATCGCGCAGAACGGCTGTTTTTCAAAAGCTGCATGGCTGTCCATAAACAATACGTTTTGCCCATCCTCTTGGTGAGTAATAGCATTTCCAATACGGACCTTTTCCTTACCACCTAAAGGATTGTATGAAGCCAGAAGACTTACATCTTTGCCCCCCGCCCGGAGATTTCATCCAGGGATTCCTGTCCGCTGCTACTGCCATACCTGGCTCGCTTGACGTAGTCAGATTGTACAGACCGTAAGGCATATGGTATGAATAGCTGCAGTGCTCCGATGAATTGGGGCCGAAGTCCCAGAGGTCGATAAGCTCTATGTCACCCCCTGCATATTCGTTAAGCTTAAATTCCTTCGTTCCGGAATCCTTATTGCAGACGAATGACTTGGGCGTTACCTCGGCATACTTGACTAAAAGATATAAACTGGATGTTATAGTAGCATTTCCACCTCTGCCGTCGGCACTTAAACCGTAAGCACTGAAGCGGTTATCAGCCTTCCAATTAGGTATCTTCGGCCCCCATACACTCTCTACACCCCCGGCACGCGGATACTTATCATCGTAATCATTGGCGTAGATGAGCATTGCCTTACCGATGCCGGAAAGGTTCGTTCCGCAAACCATACGGTAGGCAACACATCTGGTCCTGGCTAATGCCGGCAATAAAATCGCCATTAACGGAACCAATCCAAGCACCGGAGTCACGATACCCGTAATAGCAAAACCTCTGCCCGTTATTCTGCCGCCGCTCTTTTCGATTACCACAAGGCTGATAATACCGAAGATAAGAGCCGGTAACGCTGTAATCCCGAAAGTAAAAAAGCTTAAGATACCAAGAACCAGCGCCGCAATAGCCATCCCGCTCGTCTTGACACCGACACCCGGAGCCTGTACACCCGGCCCCTGTGTTAGAGTGCTTGTAAATGCCGCACCGCAGGAGTTGCAAAATCGGGCGTTATCCGGATTTTCTTTACCACATTTTGAACAGTTCATTTTTCTTCTCCCTTCGATTTAATCCTATGGATAAGTTGGTCTATAACCTAATCTCCCCCAGCAGCCCTTCTGCATCCTGTACAGGTCTCTGTAGCCCGCTTCTGTTGCGGGACTCCAGTTGCCCTGATGGATTTGCTCCACAAGCTTCGCACGCTTTATCGTATCGGTGCCTTTCCATTTCCAATATTCGCTGTGCCCGTCGGCGAAAGAGATAGTTGTGCCGTCACCATGCCGAACCGGAGGGTCGTCCCACCAATGCTCTTTATCATAATGAACGGCAAAAGCATCCGGTGTCATCCACCCATCGTCAATAAAAACAAGTCTATTGGCCGGATTGGGTATTTCACTCCTTTTCTTTATATATGCCCCGCTCACTCCCTGAGTCGGAGGATGGTTAACAGCGTTCATGGAAAACATTATAGCGTATGTCAGAGGCTCTTCATTACGCCCCGTCGGGCATCTGTACGTTGTTAGGTTCTGTACATATGGCCACAAAGCCCCGGCTTTGATTGCCTGCTCCTTTGCTTCGATGTTATTCCACCCGGTATTAAGACCGTCCACCCACGCCACCTCATTTGTATGATCGCCCCACGACATGTTCATATTGCTGTAACCTATCGCGCCATTAACAAGAAAATCATCGTTTTCATCCGCGTACATAACCCAGGCAAGTGATAGTTGCTTGAGATTACTAAGGCATACAGCACGTTTGGCCTGCTCCTTGATCCTGAACAATGCAGGAAATAAGATCGCCATCAAAGGAAGCATCCCAAGCACCGGCGTAACAATACCTGTGATAGCAAAACCTCTGCCGGTTATCCTGC
>JAVVFI010000287.1:0-7197 GCA_032250555.1 Sedimentisphaerales bacterium | reverse complement strand
ATAATGCCGTTTTTGGCTAATGGCAGGCAAACACGGCGGAAACTCCCGAACTGTGTGCAGCCTAAGGTCAGAGCCACGTTTTCATAACGCCGGTCAACGTCGTCAAAAGCGGTCTTGGCCGAGCGGATGGCAAAACTTGCTGAAGCTACGAACTGACATAGTACTATACCTTTAGGTTGAAAAACAAACTCGATACCCAAATCTTCCTGTATCCACTTGCCTGGGCTTGTCTGTGAAAAAAACACTAACAGCGTAAGGCCGGCCACAAGCGGGGGGAAGACTATGGGCAAATCCACAATGGCATCAACAATTATATGGCCTGGAAATCGAAAGCGGCTAAGCGAGTATCCCATAGGAACCGCGAAAAGCAGGGCTATCAAAGTCGTAGCACAACTCGTCCACACACTCATCCAAAGAGCGTGGCGAATGAATTTTGAGGTCAGGACTGTTGCGACTGCTTTTTTATCAACATAAAATATATCTGTAATTATCAGTGTAAGGACAAAGATAACAAAGACGGATACAAAGAAAAATGTCGCCGCTGAAAAAATGCGGTCGCGCCAACCTCTTATAGGAGTGTCAAAAACTGTTTTCATTGCCAGCCCAAAGACGCAAAAACACCCCATTTGTTAAATTCATGATACAGCATATATCCCATGCAGATTATAACAATCAGTGTCACAATGACACCAAGTATTTTGGTCCAGGCGGGTTTGAGTTTTGCCTCAGCACCGGTGCTCCGCTTGAGGATAAAATATACAACGAGCGTAACAGCGCCTGCCGCCAAAAAGGCAAAGGCCTGTTTGGAATACCAACCCTGGGACGGTACCCCCTTTTCCTTGGCCCATTTCCAGGTATGTTCCAAAGGATAATAGCGGGGCAGTTTTATGCCGAGCCACATAGCACAGGCATAGAAAAAGGAGGTCATAGCTATAAAAACGGAACATACGAGATAAGAAAGGTCTGATTTTTTCATTACCAGGTCCCTTTCATAGCTGTCAGGTAGCAACTGACTATAACCTTATACCAGAGAATAACATTCAACATCAAACATAGCGGTACATAAAGGAACAATTTATTTCTTTCTTCGGACGGCAAGAAATTTTTACGCAGAAAGTAAATAACGAAAATCATCGCAAGTCCCGTCGCACCCCAGTGCTCCTTAACCTCGAAAAGGCCGGTGGCCCAGGGCAGTTGCGGGTCAAAATAAGTATAGCGAATGTGGGCTCCAAAGGCCGGGTAAATCAAGGCGCCGACTACATAAACGATTATGTAGGCCCATAAAGAGACTTTGATATAACGCTGTTCGAGTTTTTGCCGGCCAAATTTGCCGCGGACGTAACCGACTACGATAAATAAGTTATGTGTCATGCTTCCGACAAGTACGAATGTTGCGAACAAATGAACGAGAAGTAAAATCTCGTAATAATTTTCCAGAAACACCATTATGTCATTCCTTCTTTAAGTGAGAGAGCATTGTATTGAGCATAACTGTTTCTGTAAAGGTTCTTCCGTAAAATATCCGGCTATCCATTTGGCTCGGAACCTTTAGTACCATTATTTTACATAGCCGTACTCGGCAAAAATATCAGGACCTTTAGTTCGAGCGAAGTTAATGAATTGTCTGAGCGCTTCAGGTTCTTTCGTATGGCTCAGGCCAATGATATGCACGCGGATTTCTTCATCGTATTCATAAGGTGTCTTAACTACCTCCAAACTGTCCCGGAATGTATGGGCTACGCCGTTCCACATAATGACCGCATCAACTGTCTCGGTTTTCAGGAAATTTCCCAAAGTACTGTGTCCTTTGGTTAAGCGATTTCCAACGTTTTTCAAAACTTCCTCTTTTATGCCTTTCTTTTCCAAAAGCGCATAGACCATTTCTCCGCATGTGGAATACTGCGGATCGGTCAAAGCAACTTTAAGCCCGGGTTTGGTTAAGTCCTCAATGCTTGTTAATCCTTTTGGATTACCTTTTTGTACCGCCAGGACCGGAGCCACAAAACCTACATGTACAGAGTCAAATAATGAATTTGCGTCACGGACATAACCAAGGAAAGGGTCGTGTGTAACAAGGATATCCCCTTTTTGACCGGCCTTGACAAGTGGCAAAAAATCTTCGCTTCCTGCAATTGTCGTGGGAATCTGAATATCTGTTTGAGCCGTGAATTCAGTACATAATTGTTCCATCGGCTTGGGAAATGAACTGCCGCATAAAAGCTCAAGCTCCTTTGATTTGTTACCTGTTTCTTTTTTACTGCAGGCAGTTAAAGCCAACAAGCAAAATATACCGATGAAGAACAAATATAAAATTTTCCTTCGTATGTGAGATGACCTCTTATACATATTATACCCTTTCATAATCTACTTTGAGTTTGTGCTGCTGTATAGCTGGCTTCACCAAAGCACATAATCTGTCCATCTTCAAGAGTCACTATCACACGGCCATCACGGTCAACGGCCAATCCCCAGCTAACCGGAGCCGAAGGCACGTTTTCAGACCAGAGGACACTGCCATCTTTAAGATTTAAGGCTACAATCTCTGATTTCTTTGCAACCACCACGGCATTGCTGCAAGTTGCAATAGCGATACTGTCTTTGCATTCATAACTCCATAACGGTTTATCGCTTATGCCAAATCTGTTCCAGTCAAGGTTAAAACGGTTGCCGGGCTGCGCCATTTTTCTTTTTAATAACTCTTTGTCAATTTGGTCAAAGCATAAAACCCTCTTGTTCTTTTGGTTGCTTACCCACACAATGTCCCGGCCGCCGGTTGTTGCAAGAAAAACTTTATTGAAGACTGTAGCGTCGAAGACGTCATACTTCAGGTGTGCATAGAATGGCTTGCCGCAGGCAGCGACCTGGTCACCGAGCAGGGAAAGTTCATGGCCGCGAGGGCTTTGTGATGTAAAAACATTATTCTGTGCAAGCTGTCGGAGAATGGCTGGGTTATTAAGGCATTTTCCATCTGAAATATTATACACAGCCGGCGACATAGATGTACCGCTCGCTAAGTAGAGCTTGCCGTTGTGAAGTAGTTGATGGCCCTGGACACTTGCTCCGGTATGGGCTTGCTCATCCAGATGGCCTGATGTGTTGTTCTGCCATTTTAGCCGGCCTGTCGCAGCATCTAACGCATAGACATAAGTGCCATCAAAATTAACGATACCGGCGGCAAAATAGGCAGTTCCATCTTCGATTAATACCCCGCTTGCGGCCGGCCAGGTGGAAAGCAGTGAGCCGTATACCGGTATCTTGCGTTCTTCGGGTGCCGCACGAAACCGCCAGAGCAAACGACCCGTCATGGCCTCGAAAGCATAAACCCATCCGTCGCCGGAGCCGACCAGAGCACGGCCATTCCAGATGGTCGGAGGAAAGCGGACTGCGCCATTTGTATATGCCTTCCACTTCAGCCGACCATCGGAAGCATCCAGGGCTCGGACGATACCATCGGGGCCGCTCGTAAATATCAGACCGCCGACCGCAACAGGTGCTGTGGGGGTTGAAACTCCGGAGGCGTGTGTAATTTTCGGATTATATGCCCACAATAGTCTGGCTTTCTCAGGGATAACAGCTTCTGTTGTTGCACTGCCGGTATTATCTGCGCGGAAGGTGGGCCAATCAGCCGATGATTCAGGAAAGCTTGCTACTTTCGTCAAATCTCTAACGTTTTTTTCCAGACGCTGCGATTCAGTTGCATGTGGCTTAAAATCAAAATCACCCGCAGACGCAAGGCATGTAATACCGTAGAGCGTAAGCTGGCAATCGCATACCGATGGCCACCAGTAAAGCAGACCATTGGCAATAGTAACGCCGTCGTGACATTGTGCACGCATTGGGGAAATCCAGTCCTGACGTTTGTCGGCGACGTCCAAACGTGTCGAACCGCCTCTGGCCCGATAGAATATAGAGTCGATAGATCCTGTTGGCCGGGTGCATGCCCTGCGGGCGGTTACCAAATCAGCCAATATGGCGCCGGTAAGAGGGTCGAACTTCTTGCTGAGATTACCTTCGTCATTTTGACCACTGAGAGCATATAGGCCATCGTCTTGAAGGACCAACTGAAAGTTGTTGTAAGGATGTTCCCAGAGAACATTTCCGTTTTCAGCCGAAACAGCAAGCAGCTTGTTAATCTGAGGCCCGGCGAAATATAAAGCTTTATCACTGCACTTTAGATAACACGTAGTTCGCCAGTTGGTTCGGTAATCCTGTCGATGCGAGTATTCCCCGAGTGATTCGAAAAGCTCAGGTGCATTTTTAGGTGTCTTTCGCCAGATTACTTCGCCGTTTTTCGCATTCAGACAGGCTATATATGTCCCAAATCGAAATACATATATTCGCCCGTCTTTCATGCAGATTGCCCGGCCGTCCACCGGTTCGTCTTCATGGTAGCTCCAAAGGACTTTTTTTGTTTTCGGATCAATAGCCAATACGTTTCTACCGAATCCCCACGGGTTATCCGGCTGATTGAAACCTATTGATATCGGATTCCATGGCCAGCCATGCAATTCACGTTTCCATTGTTTTGTCGGGTCTCTTTGCTCCTGCTCTCCCATAAGGGCATAAAGCACACCGTCTTCCAGAGCCATCCACTTCCAGAACGTCCCGCCTGCCTGTTCCATCGGCGGGATAATTTCTTCTTTCAATTGGCCTGTTACCGCATCAATGAGCTTACAGGATTTATCATCACCAACATATAAAGTCGTCGGAGTTGCAATCATTGTATTGCGGTGAATCATCACTCCCTCAGCCAGATCTCGCTGCCAGAGTATTGTCCCGTTGTACCCGTTGAAAGCTACGAGTTTATTAAGAAACGGTTCTTCCCGGTTCTTGAAGGCCACGTGACCGAACGCCTTAAACATACGACCCGCCGAAGCAACCGCCACCTGAGGTAACGGTGCATAGCGAGGCTCGGCCAGAAATTGTGTAAGATAAGGCGCCCGTATGATTGTGTCCTGGGATTGTGGATTATTGTCCGGACCGTGATAAGGATGGCTCCAGTCATCCACTCCCTGGGCAAACTGCTTGACCAGAGTTTTATTAGGTCTCATTATTGCCTTGCCCTCGGGACGCAGAACGCGGAGTACTTCTGTTTCGACTTCTTTCGGCGCCTTAATGAGCACAATAGCTGCATCGGCTGTGTTGTCAGCTAAATGTATCTTTGTTAATGGACCTTTTTCTATGAAGATGCGTGTTCCATAAAATCCCGCTTCGTCAACTATACTGCATGCTTTCTTCACATCCTTTGCGTTGCGTAACTGCACATATATCAGCAATTCACTGTTTCGTGCTAGTTCCAAAGTAAGTTTACAATTCCTGTCACCGAGTACTACACAGATTCCACGATTAACGCCGATTTTTTCGAGAATTGGCTTATATGATTGAGCTAAACCATTAAGGGGTGAGCAGAAAAGAATAAAAGCAATTGTTATCAGCAGGCTTATTTTTATCTTACTCATTTTTATCCCTTTCAAGAATTGCCAATAATACTATTCATGAACCGAACAGGTTTTTAGCTTATGATATTAAGCGGATAGCGTAGAGCGTACAGAAAAAGAAACTATACGCTTAACGCTATGCTCTTCGCAAAAATAAGTCTTAGTGTAAAGTCTTACAGGGCAACAGAATCTTTTTGATATTTTGACGAGTTTTTGTCTGACTTTGCCAGCATGTCTCTGTTCTCATAGGTTTTTAATATGGCGTCTGCTATATCATCAATATCCTCTTTGCTGCCAAGAAGCATATTTTGACCGAACCAGACCGCCTCTTTGCAAAGCTGATCGTTATCGGGATAGTCCAGTTCTCTGCGGTATCTATTCAGCCTTGCCTTTGAGAAACTTCTTTTGAAGTTTTTGGAATTTAACGCAACTTCAATCAGGCCGTCATTGTACTGTGGCCCATAGCCACTGGAGCAGGGGATACCTTCAGCTCTGAGTGCTGAGAGAAATCTGTCACGCGAAAGGTCATTAAAGTATTCTTTTTTGTAGCGGAAAGGATACAAATGATATGCTGCTCGGGTGACCTGTTTATAAAGTTTGTGAGGAAGAATGCCGGGAATGTCTTTAATTTTAGAAGTAAGATATTTGGCATTTCGATTACGTCTTTCCGTATCGGCTTCCAGTCGCTTAATCTGCGAAAGGCCAATAGCCGCCTGGTATTCCGTCATCCTGCGGTTCGTTCCAATAATAGGGTAGTTACTGGTCTTTTTGACGCTTCCATAGGGTCGACCGCAGTTGTGGTATGACCAGACTCTGTCCATAAGCTCTTCGTCATTTCCAATCACGGCCCCACCTTCGCCGATGGGAAGATGTTTCGAGTTTTGGAAGCTGAAGCATCCCAGATTTCCCAGAGTGCCAATCTTTTTATGGTTCCATTCCGCCATCCATGCCTGGCAGGCATCTTCTATCACCACAAGATTATGCTTTTTGGCGATGGCGTTGATTCTGTCCATATTTGCAGGCAATCCCAGGATGTGTACTGGCATGATAGCTCTGGTGTTTTTGGTTATTCTTTCTTCTATTTTGTCCGGATTTATCTGGAAGGTCTCCGGATCTGTGTCGGCGAAAACAGGCAAGGCGCATGAACCGATTACAACGTTGTATGTAGCTATGAATGTATATGGAGAGACAATAACCTCATCCCCGACACCTACATCAAGTGCATGCATAGCTGTAAGCAGGGAGTTGGTACCATTTACCGTGCAGACACAACGTTTTACTCCCATTAATTCGGCATATTGTTTTTCGAATTCAGTAACTGTTGTTGCTCCTCCTCTGTACCATTTTCCACTGCGCAATATAGATATAACATCTTTTTCTGCGCCTCTGTCCCAAACCGGCCAACCGGGAAAAGGTTTAGTTCTGATTGCTTTACCGCCGAGAATAGCGGCTTTGCCCGCTGTTTTGCTTGCGTTTGCGTAAGCGCCGATTCGGCCTGATGTGGCTGCTATGATAGTACCCGTTGACGCAACGGCCAAAAACTCTCGCCTGGTTAAATTTTTCTTGTTCATTTTTCTGGCTCCTCTATTTTGTAAGAAGTTTGTTTTGAGGTGTTCTTTTTTTAGTTCTTTTCTTTTTTATTTTTTTCTTGCCGCTTTTGGCATCCTGTTCTGCCATAAATTTCTTCAAAGCCTCTTGTGAATTGCGGTTTTCCAATGCCTCAAATGCCGAATCATTGGTTTGTTCCATCCAATTTAAC
>JAVVFI010000286.1:0-7199 GCA_032250555.1 Sedimentisphaerales bacterium | reverse complement strand
GTGTCTGTTCCAGCGTATCCAATCCCAAGGCTGTGCGGGTAAGCAAATCGAAATCGATGCGGTCGAATAATTTTTCGGTTGTCCAGTTGTTGTGGTACATCAGCATTATGGAAGCCACAAGAGAATTAACAGGAGCATTTGGCCTGCTGCAGTTGTCTGAGTACAATGCCGAAAATTCTTTTTCGTTTATCTTGCAAAAGACTAACCGATAAAACTCATATTCTTTCGACTTCTTGAGCTTTTTGAGCTTGGTTTCCGGTAACTGGCTTGCAATACAGAATAAAGATGGCTGCAGATGGGAGGTATTTTTACGGAACATCCTTTTTCCCTCGTAAAAATGATTATTTTTATCAAAAGCCATCATACAATATTCACTATGAAAATCAAGAAAAAGCAACTTCAAAACGCAATATCTTTAGCCTTTTGCATACAACCTTTTTAGAGTGGACTCTATCATGAATCGAAACCAAATCCGTAATAGAGTCAAAAGTTAACGACCATTCTTCGGCGGCGTGTTTAAGCTTTTCCTCTGTTTTCTTCCGTTCGGTGATTTCCGATAGTAGTTTCTGATTTATTGATTTCAATTCTCCTGCGGATTTAACTTTTACCTGTAATTCAACCTGTCTTTTCTGAATTCTATAGAATCCGATACCTGCGGAAATAAAAAGCAGAATTATGAGTGCTGCTCCGCAAAGAAGATTTCTGGAATGGGCTTTGATGGGACCTGAAATTTCGTCAAAGCCCATCGATACACCTATCGACCATAATTCACTCCCAATCACGACAGGGGCAAAAGCAATAAATTTTTTGACTAATTCGGGTTTTTTGTCCTGCCACCATGCTGAGTGGTAGAGGCCGACACCTGATTGTCCGCTGGTCATTTTTGCAACAATATTTTCCAGTTCAAACCAATCAAAATCCGGAAAAGCCTTCTTTCTTGGTGCCATCGTTTGTTTGCCTATATGTTCTGTTTTAGGGTGTGATATCAGTATTCCGCTATCATCTATCACCCAGGCATAACCTCTTTGGCCGATTTTACTGTCGTTTAGACAATTGCGCATAGTTTCCGTATGAATCAGGGCACGCAATATACCGATAAATTTCTCATCCTCGAATACTGGAATACAGACGGAAATCGAATAGTGCCCGGAATTTGCTTTAAATAATTCGCTTATATAAGGTTGTTGGTTTATTATAACGGTCTTAACATCTGTTTTTTGTGAATAGTCGATGCTTTTCAATTCAGTTTTACAGGGCACTCTGCATTTTACTATTCCATTTGAATCAATTGCATATATCGCAGAGATTTTGCCGGCAAAATGGTCATACATAATTTTTGCGGCCTCATATTCCTCTGTGGCTGAAATATTTTTTAGCAGATGATTATGTTCATTGGCACGGGTCAGGTCATTTTTGATTTGTGGTGTCAGAGCCATTATTTTCAAGTCATCTTGAACGTCATCAATAAATCTTTCAAAGTGGATGCTCTCGGACTTGGCAATGTTCAATAAATGCTGCTGATTTTGATTTATAATTACCTGCTCAAAATTCTGGATATTGTTATAAACGAAAAAGCATACAGCAGTAGTGCCTATTATAAGTGTAATCGCATATGTAAATAATTTAAGTTTGTTCTTAGAATTCACTTATTAACCCCAATTTTTACTCAGGAACCGACTTCAATCTTCATGGTGTTCTTACTTCTTGATTTTCTACAGCAGGAACTTCTTGTTTTACATCTGATTTTGGCAGTGAGAAAAAGAATGTGCATCCTTCGCCGGGATTTGACTTGACCCAGATTCTTCCATCGTTCAGCTTAACGAGCTTTTTCGCGACAGAAAGACCTATGCCGGTGGATTCGGTTTCGTCTGGTGGTGAAAGAGTTTGGAAAATCTTGAAAATCTTTTTAAAGTACTTATGGTCAATTCCGGGCCCATTATCGGCGATACTGAATTTCCAAAAATCCCCATCATCTATACAGCCAACTTTAATTTGGCCTTTCTCTTTGTCCATATATTTTATGGCATTGCTGAAGATATTTTGGAATATCTGACTGATGTGTGTTTTTTGACACATCAGGACAGGTAGTTTATTTTCGACAGTTATTTCGATATTTTCAGGCGGTTCAATCTCACAAATTATTTCAGGTAGTGCTGTATTCAAATCCATCTGTTCATGTTCTTCATTGTCGTGTCCGGCATTGGAGTACCGGAGAATACTATCAACAAGTTTGTCCGCTCGCTTTGCTCTTTTGGCAAGCATCGTAATCTGCTTTCGACCTTCTTCATCGAATTTGTCGGCATAATCCGTCGATAGCCAGTCAGCTAAGGTCACAATTCCCCGTAATGGTGTCTTTAAGTCATGGGCTGTTATGTGTGCAAATTCCTTAAGTTCCTTATTTGTACGCTGTAACTCGCTGATAGTAGCTTCCAAATCTTTATTGAGCAACAGCAGAGCCTGCTCGGCATTCTTGCGATCAGTGATTTCGGATTCCAGGACTTTGTTAGCACTCGCCAGCTCGGCCGTGCGCTGTTCGACCCGAACTTCCAGCTCATCGTGGGCTTTATGCAGCACCTCTTCTGCCCGCTTTTGCTTAGTGATATCGTGAAAACTCCAAACTTGTCCTGCAAATTTTCCTTCCCGAATCAATGGGAGGGAAGATACTTCCAAAATTTTACCTTCCTTTAAGTGCAGAATGTCAGAACTGTTCTGGTCATCAGGGCAGGGAGCCTTCAGTTTATCAATAAAGACGGATGAATTTTCTAGAAGACCGTCGATATGCTCAAAAAGTTTATGGTCATTTTCCTCATTATATATTTCCTCAGGAACATCCCAAATCTTTATAAATGGATTGTTTATGTGGCTGATACGGCCTTCCTCACCAATGACCAGAATTCCATCTGCGGTGGACTCAAGAGTCCCTCTCAACAGGGCTTCACTTCTGCGCAATTTTTGTTCCATTTCTCTGAGAGTTGCCAGCTCCTTTTTTGCAGTGATGTCGTAAAGCACACCCTGACTTCCGCTGGTTTGGCCTTTGATGTTTTTGGTTCGGGTCAAAAACAAAGTAACGAACAGCTTATTACCCTTGGCGGTTCTCATAGTCAGGTCATGAACCTCAACGCTAGCTTTCTTTAACTGGCCTAAAATATATTCCCGCTCCCTGGGATTGTCCCAGAACCGTTCAGGTAGGAACGGTTTATTTATGAGTTCCTCCGGATTGGTTACCTCAAGCAATTTAATTAAAGCCGGATTAACAAAGATTGTATTATGATTTAAATCGACGACGAAAATGCAGTTATTGGACTTGCCCAGAAGACGAAAGTAGTTTTCCTCTTCCTCCTGAAGCTTTTTTTTCATTGCCTTGAGAATATCAGTCTGAGTTATCACCCCTTGTAGAATTTCATTCTCCATAACAACTACTCTGCGAATCCCCATCTTTTCCATTGCTTTGCTGGCACTTGGAATCGAGTAATTGGCAGGTACGCTAACAACTGGAGAAGACATTACATTTTTCAAGATAATCTGAGCCGGATCTCGTTTCATGGCAATAACTCTTTTGAGAAGATCTCGTTCGGTAAAGATGCCTGCAACGGCATTGTTATCCATACCGACCACACATGATATATCTTCGGAAGCCATAACCTCGACAGCCTCTTTGACAGTTACTGTACTTGCGATAACAGCAACATCAGAGGTCATAATTTCTGATACGTCTTTCCATGTGCTGTAAGATGTCAAAACCCGAACAATATCAGTTTGTGTGATGATGCCAACGAGCCGTTCCTTTTCCAGGACGATAAGTCGCCTTATTTTCTTGTTTTCCATAATTTGCCCGGTCTCTAAAACCGAGAGATTGCATTGCACGCTGTGGACAGGAGACGACATAATCTGCTCTACAGCCATCTTGCGGAAATCATTTCCCCCAGCTACACCCTTTTTAAGAAGGTCTGTTTCCGTAATTATTCCTGATATTTTTTCGTTATCTGAAACAATGATGCAGGATATGTTTTTATCCGACATGATCCTGGCGGCCGAAACTACAGAGGCTCCCGGACAGATCGTAGCGATATCTTCAGTCATTATATCACCTACTTCCAGCCAGTTTCGGGATGTTGCAGGTAAAGTAGTGGTGCAACTTTGTTTTATTCTGTTCTCGACTAATTCGATATGTTGTAGTCTGTCTCTGTTTTCTTTCATTATGCCACCTGGACTGTTTGCTCAAAAGACCTTTTTCGTTTCCTCGTTTTTTCTGTAACCGTCATATCGCTTACAAAGCTGGAAGATCTCAAGGAGTTAAGCATCGGTGGCCGTGTAGCTATGTTCTATTCCGAGTCTTTTTTCCAGTTCCATGATTTGGTTCTTCAAATTCTGGTTCTCGTTTCTGAGTTCATCTTCTATAAGTATTCGCTCGGATATGTCGCGAGATACGCCGACAATTGCAACTTCTTTTCCATTCGAATCTTTAATGGTTGACCTGGAAAGAGATATTGGAAATACGCTGTTGTCTTTTCGTTTGTGGTAGAAGCCAACTTCCCATGAACTTCCAACCGTTCGTGTTTGAAAAACACTTCTGGTATTTTCGGTTTGCTGTTTTCCCAGCCAGAGGATAGTGTTGTTTTTACCGATAATCTCATCCTCCTTATACCCGTATGTTTTGCAAAATGCCTTATTAATAAAGGTAATATTTCCCTGCATATCGGCGATGTAGATACTGTCATCGGTGCTCATAACGGCGCCAGAGAGCAATTGGAGTTTCTTTTCTGCAATGTTGTGACTTATGGCGTTTTCGACGGTTATCGTGATGGCTTTGAGATAGTTTTGGTCGAGATCTTTTATCAGATAATCATAAGCGCCGGCCTTCCAGGCTTTGATGGCTGTTTCTTCGTCTCCGGCTCCGGTTACGACTATAACGGGAATGCTCTTAACTGATTTAAGGATTTCAAAAGCTGTACCGTCTCCGAGTGAGTGGTCGGTAATTACTATATCAAATTGGCCACAGTTCAATGCTTGCAGGGCTTCTTTAACTGACCCGGCAATTATGTAATCGTAATGTATTTTATTCTTGTCCACAAACCGTTTAAAAGCCATCTGGTCGAGCTTGTTGTCTTCGATGAAAAGAACTTTATATCTTGTGTTTTCCATAATATTAATCCCCATTCTACGGTATTTTGCTTAAAGTCCAGTATTGGTTAATGGTATTTATTGCTTCGGTGTACTCAGCATAATCAACAGATTTGACTATATAGCCGGCAACGCTGAGCTTAAAACTTTCGACAATATCCTGCTGCTGGCTGGATGTCGTCAGGACTATGACAGGTATCTTTTTCAGGGTATCGTCTGCTTTTACGATTTGCAGAAATTCGATGCCGTTCATCTTGGGCATATTCAAATCCAGGAGGATGATGCACGGTTTTGTATTATCGTTGTTTTTTAGATACTCCAGGGCTTCTTCACCATTGGCTGTATTAACCAACTGGTTTTTAATCTTCAAATCTTTTAGCGCACGTTTGACAGTCATGACATCCACATCGTCATCTTCAACGAGCAATATTGGCTTGGAGCTTTTCATTTCTTGGCTTCCATTTTCTGCTTTGGCAATGTAAAGAAGAATGTGCTTCCTTCGCCGACTTTTGATTCAACCCAGATTCTGCCTTCATATAATTCTACGATTTTTTTTGCCACCGTGAGTCCGATGCCCGTCCCTTCGAAATCAGGAGAGGTCGGCAAAGCCTGGAATATTTTGAAGATTCTTCCGAAGTGCTTTTTTTCAATGCCGGGACCATTATCAGCGACACTAAATTCCCAGAAACCATCCTTTTCGGTGCAGCCGATTTTTATCCAGCCCTGTGGCTTGTCCATATACTTTATGGAGTTACTGAGCAGATTCTGGAGAAGTTGCATAATGTGGGTTTCTTCACATTCAATAACAGGCAGTTCGTTTTCGATTGTAACTTTAATGTTGTCCGGTGGAACGACCATATTGATAACTTCCGGAACAAAGTTATTAAGATCAACCCGAGCCTGTTTTTCCTCTGCATTGCCGGCTCTTGAATATTGAAGGGCACCTTCGATTAGGTTGTACATTCGCTCGACACGTTCCAGAAGCAAATTTATATGTTCTTTGGCCTGGTCATCAAGCTTGTCCGAGCAATCGGATAATATCCAGTTGGCTAAGGTCTTAATACCACGTAGTGGTGCCTTCAAATCATGCGAGACTATAGATACGAAATCTTTTAGTTCTTTATTAATATTATCCACTTTTTTGAGCAGTTCATCCTGACACATCTCGGTTTGTTTGCGTTCGGTGATGTCTCGAGCGACAGCAATTACATACTGCTTGTCTCCGAGTGACCCGGCCGAAAGAGACATTTCCATCGGAAATATTTGACCGTTACTTTTTAAGGCCGGCAGTTCAACTGTACTGCCGATTATTCCGTCGGGCTTTCCAGTAGAGAAATAGCTTTGTACATATTGACTGTGATGATGTCTGTATTGTTCTGGCATAAGACGGTCGAGAGATTGACCGAGCATGTCTTCTTTCTTGTAGCCAAACATCTCTTCTGCCGCCGGATTAAACAGGGTTATTAATCCATCATTTCCAATTAATATCATTGCCTCACCGGTTGCACTTATAATCATCTGCAGCAGATTTTCCTTATGCTTAAGTGTTTCCTCCACTCGTTTATGCTGGGTCACTTCCAGTTGGAGCGGTTCATTAGCCTTTTCCAACTCATGTGTTTGTTCTTTTGCCATTTCGTCTAAAGCGGACTTTTTTATGTTTTTTTTGGCTGCCATTGTCTTGTTCTTCGTGTTAATGCGTTTTTACATTTCGCTGCTATGTTTGATATATCTCCTATAGCTGTCTGTCCCCTGATCGTTCATAACAAGATTTATCGCTATTCAAGTACGGCCAGACTCTTTATATGAGAGACATTCTCTAAATCTCTCAACTTTTACCGATAAAAGCGACCTTTCGAGGCATTCTATTCCGTTTTCGGATAGTTTTATTAATATTCCTCTTTATTATGGAAATTATCGGCATATAAGAGGTGCGATTTCAGAAGAAAAGCCTTTTTGTGGCCCAGAACAAGACTTTTTTTGGTATTTACACTGGTGATTATTTTCCGCCTTAAGTAACGCTTTGGTATTGGTCGGATTAGAAAATAAGGCATAAAATATCGTTGGAAGTACTACAAGTG
>JAVVFI010000285.1:0-7215 GCA_032250555.1 Sedimentisphaerales bacterium | reverse complement strand
TTGTTGTTTGTGCCTGTTCTTGAGCGGCCGTAACCGTTTTGATAAAAAATGTTTCAAGTTTATCCATCGGAGAGGTTACCACGCACTCGGCATTTTCTTTATGAATTAACCGCTTTATCTTCTCAATGGTGACATCGCTTATGGCATCGGCGGTAATTTGCCTTTTATTTGTCTGCTGTAAGAGATCGCTGACCTTGCCCTGGGTCTGGATTTTACCACCGTAAAGAATTGCAATTCTGTCGCATACATCTTCGACGTCTGCAAGCAGATGACTGCACAGTAGAATTGTCTTGCCGCGTTGTGCAAGCTTCAGGATTAAATCCTTTATCTGTCTTGTTCCAATGGGGTCAAGCCCGGTTGTCGGCTCATCCAGTATAAGTAAATCGGGGTCGTTTATCAGTGCTTGTGCAAGGCCGATTCGGCGGGCCATACCTTTCGAAAAGGTTCCGACCGGCCTGTTGGCGACAGCCATTAATCCGACCATATCGAGCAGAGCTTCTATACGCATTTTTCGCACTTTAGCGGGCTGGCCGAATAATCTACCGTAAAAATCAAGAGTTTCGCGGGCATTCAGATACCTGTATAGATAAGATTCCTCCGGCAAAAAGCCGATTCTGGAGTTAATTTGAGAGTCTGTTCCATCACCGCCGAGAATTAATGCCTTTCCCTTCGTCGGATGGAGCAGTCCTAACAGCATTTTTATGGTTGTTGTTTTTCCCGAGCCGTTGGGGCCTAAAAGACCGAAAACTTCATTGTAACGAACCTTTAAATCCAGGTCGTCCACAGCATAAACCCTGGCCCGTCCCCACCAATCGGAAAAAATCTTGGTCAGAGAGAAGGTTTCGATTGCGTATTCTATATTTTGTATCATGTTGCTTATTACCGGATTTTTGCCATTATATTTCGTGGTCAAGGTCCTCGCCGTAGCGGACGAGTCGGGCACTGTTAAAGACGACAATCAGCGAGCCGGCAAAATGTAAAGCCGCTGCATAAACCGCCGGCAGCCACCCCGCTGCTCCCGCTGTGTCACCAAGAATGACAAATAATATTCCAAAACCGAGATTCTGAGTGATAACTTTTCTTGTTTTTCTGGAAAGCCGCACAAGGAAAGGCAGCCGCTTCAAATCATTGCTCATCAGGGCAATTGAAGCGGAATTAATAGCTACATCGCTGCCTGCCGCACCCATAGCAATACCCAGGTCACCTGCCGCCAATGCAGGTGCGTCGTTAATGCCGTCTCCGACAACGACAACGGTATGGCCGTCTTTTTTTATCTGCTCGACAATCGCTAATTTGTCATGAGGTAAACAATGTGCTTTGAAATCGGTACAGCTTAGCTCGGCGGCAACACGGCTGGCTACTTCATTCCGGTCGCCGGTAAGCATTGTTACTCTTTTTATGCCCAGATCTATCAGTTCCTTAATGGCGTGCCTGGCTTCGGGTCTGGTTTTGTCCTGCAAGCCAATCCAGCCGATACACTTGGAATCTTTTGCTACATAAAGGGTACTGAAGCCTTGTTCCTCGTGCAGCGCCGGGTCTGAAACATTACTTACATCAATGTTGTTTTCCTTGAGGAATGTATCTCTTCCGACATAAATTATGGATGAGTCGATACGCGCGGTTACGCCTTTACCCGGCGTTTCCTTGAAGTTATCGGTTTCAGGTAAAGACAGGTTTGCTTCCTTTGCCACTTCCCTGAGTGCTCTTGCGGCCGGGTGTTTACTCATCTGCTCGGCAGAAGCAGCGGCAGCTAATAATTCAGCCGGCTCGACACCATCAGAAGGCGTTAGTTTTGTTACATATAAGCGTCCGGTGGTTACCGTTCCGGTTTTGTCGAACACCATTGCTGTCATCTTGCCGGCAATCTCGAGGTCGGCGACATTCTTTATCAGAATACCAAGACGCGCAGAAGCCGAAATAGCCGCTACCATTGCCGTCGGCGTGGCCAGAATCAATGCGCAGGGACATGAGACGACAAGTATCGTAATAGCCCTGTTTATATCACGGGTGAAGAACAGCACTATGCCGGCAATCATTAAGATTGTCGGTGTGTACCACTTAACATGTTGGTCGATTATCCGCATAATCGGTATCTTGGTTTGCTCAGCCTGCATAATAAGCGACTGGACCTTGCCGAGAGTCGTATCTTTACCGGCTTTGGTTACTGTAATATCAAGCACGCCTGTAAGGTTGTTCGTGCCGGCAAAAACCTGCATGCCCGGGACCTTATCGACGGGCAGAGATTCACCTGTTATTGTCGCTTCGTTAACGGAGCTAAGGCCTTTTATAACTTCACCATCGGCGGGTATATTGTCACCGGGGCGGGTACGGATACAATCGCCGGTTTTTAAGCTGCTTACCTTAACTTCTCTTTCAGAACCGTCACTGTCGATGATGTTTGCTTTTGTAGGTGTGAGCTTTATCAGAGATTCGATTGAGGCGCGGGCCCCGAGGGCTGTACGTGTTTCAATCAGCTCGCTAAGGAGCATAAAGAAAGCGACAATACCCGCGGTGACATAATCCTGCGTTGCAAAGGCCGCTATTATTGCCAGTGCTACTAGCTCGTCCATATGTGCATGCCCCTGGACGAGGCTTTTTATTGCATGATAGACGATGGGAGCACCGAGCAGTATAGCTCCGGCCATTGCTAAAAACTCAGGTTCGAAGCTGCCGCTTCCCCAAATGAGTTTTGCTATGCCGCTGTTTATCAGCAGCACTCCGCCGGCCAAAGTTCCTAATAGTGCCAGGCTTACACGAATCTGCTTGCCGTGAGTGTGCTCGGCGGCGATGTCATCCTGAAAATGTAAATGTTGGTGAGCCATAATTTCGTATCTTTTTTATTGAATATTAATATTCAGCTAATTTTTTAATTCTCTGGCGTTGTTTGCTCATTGCCGGTTTTCGGTTTTAACGTAGGGTCTCTGTTTATCAGAATTCGCCATTCCGCCCCCTGAGGAATAACAAATTTCTCATCAACATTGTTGTAAATGCGTTCTATCGCGTCCAGATATATTGTTCGAATAACAAGCTCCGGATGTTTGCGATATTCGGGAAGCAATACCTTGAGATATTCGGCGTTGGCTCTGGCATTCGCTACAACCTTGGTTTGGTAGGACCGTGCCTCAGAGATTTTATCCTGAGCAGTACCTGCTAATTGAGACCACAATAATTCCCTTTCTTCTTCATTTACATTATCATCAGATAGGGCCGCAAATAATTGTTCCGCCACCGGTCCTGCAGCCTTGTTCAGAGTGCTTTCGGCATAGGCCCGGGCGGCGTTTATTTTTGTTTGACGGTCCTGGCTGGCACTTGCTAATGCCTGAAAATCTGCATCGACCTGTCGTGGCCAGGTCTTTTCTGTAAGCTGTACCTGTACAACTTTTAAGCCGCTTTCTATTTTGTTGAGCTTTGCCTGCACCAATTCTTTGATATCTTCTGTTAGCAGTGCTACTCGCTCATACATAATATCATCGATAGTATAATTCACTGTTGCGGTTACTATCGCATCTTCAAAGATACTTTGCAAAAGCGGCGTTATACTCTCTGTTACAACATCAAGGTAAATATCGCCCGGCTTTATATCTTCGACGTAAATATTCTTAAAGAACCTTACCGGGTCATCAATCTGATAGGTTAGCCGCCACTTGCAATGGACGATATTGTAGTCGCTGCCACTTGTTCCAGAGATGGTTTCGTCCGGCTGTTCACTTCGAGTTATACAATAACCGTCTTTGACGGGATCCAACTCGGGCAGGAACCTGGTCTTTTGGATAGAGGGATCCATGAGCATTTCTTCTTTACTTTGGTAGTACCAAAAAGACCTTATGGCCAAATCAATTTTCTTCTCTACAGGGATTTTTACCATTTTTTCCACCGGATATGGGATTATCCAGTACGGCCGGGTCCTGGGCTTGAGAACTCTGGCCTCGCCGACTCCGCGAATCTTTCCGAATCGTAAAACGAGGGCCTGTTCGTCGGAACCAACCGTTTTAAATCCTGAGGCCAGAAATGCGAGGATAAGCACCCCCATTATCACTTTAAGGATGACGAAGCTGATTCCCAATGCTTCCGAAAGTGACTTGCCGGCAGCATCAAGTTCTACGGGTTTGGACTTATCAGGTGTCTTTGGTTGTAAATCCTTATTACTATTTTTGTGTTCTTCAGCCATAATCTTGTGTAACTTTTATTTCATTTCGCACAATAAAATTGACGTTATTCTTACTGTTTAGGTTTTAGGGACGGGATTTCCTTTAAAAGTTTGAAAGGTTCCGAATCGGCCGGAATAACGATAGTTGAACGTTCCTTTAACATCTTTTCCAGGCTGTCGATATTGCGTAGAAACATTGCGAGTTCAGGATCTTCTTTCAGCATTTCATAATGTCTCGCTGCTTCGGCATCACCCTGACCTCGTATAGCCAGGGCTCTTGCTTCGGCGGTAGTCTCCAGAACAGACTTCTTATAATTGGCCTCGCCTCTTATCCTGGTTGCCTGGCCCTCACCTTCGGAAATAGTAGCTACGGTTCGTCGGCTTCTGGCAGCTTTCATCCGTTCGAATACTTTTTCTGTGACAACTTTGTTAACTTTAAGCTGTTTTATCCCGAGAGTCTTGATTTCAATGCCGTACTCATCGCTCAAGGTTTCTTCAAGGTCTGCGAGCATTTCGGCTTCAATTTCCTTGAATTTTATTTTTGTCGAATCGCTGTTCACAAATTCACCGAAGGAATGCTGACCGATTACCCTGTTTTGCGTGTCGGTAATCTGGCTGTACAGTTTGACTTCCGCCTCCTTGACAGTGCCGACAGAATTCAGGAATTTCAAAGGCTCGGCAATCTTCCAGACTACATAAGTATTTACGATAATCGGCACAGCGCCTTTGGTAGTAGTCTCACCGGTATCGGCTTCAAAAACATGCATCCTGGAGTCAAACCTGTGTACACGCTCTATCGGGGTCGGTAATTTGAAACAAAGTTTTGGTTCGGTGATTGTGCGTACAGGTTTACCGAATCTTGTTACTAATGCCGACTCGGTTTCTCTGACCTGAAAAGAAATCAGATACAAAGCCATAATTAAAACAACTAAAGCGATAAAAACTGTAATGGCAATATTTTTCATTATTTACTGATCTCCTCAAAACCACCGATGTCATATATATTTGGAGTGAGTTTTTCCTGGACATCGATTATTATAATCTGCTTATCGTTCGGATCTGCGGCTACGACATATTTCCGTATATTTTTCAGAGATTCTTCAAGTACATTTAACCTAAGCTGCTTTTTGTAAATTTCTTTCGCGGCCCTGTATGCCTTGAGCTGACTGTCAAAGCGTTCGCCGGCTGCTTTTGCAAGCGTGGCTTTTTCAAACGCATAACTTTGTGAATCTTTCAGGGTCTTAAAGATACTGCCTTTGGATTCTTCAAGAGCCGTATCAAGCTCATTGCCAAGATTTTCGACATCTTCCGTCCTGTTTTCTTTTTCGGCATACTGATATTTTGCTGCGAGACGGTAAAGCTCGTCAGCGTATTCTACTGAACCGGCCAGTGCACTCA
Organism: Sedimentisphaerales bacterium; assembly: GCA_032250555.1. Lineage (GTDB taxonomy): Bacteria > Planctomycetota > Phycisphaerae > Sedimentisphaerales > Anaerobacaceae > NIOZ-UU13. The sequence goes on along the minus strand of JAVVFI010000285.1, from coordinate 1,670 downwards.
AACTTTCATTTTTATTTGCCTGAGCTTCAAGTATCAGTGCCTGTTTTGTCTGAACCGCACCGATAACCTCCTGGTAATCTGCCGCCACTTCGGTCGGGGGGTGAATACCCTGAAGACCCAGAAAGACGATTTCAACCCCTAAACCCGCTTCGTCGGCGGCCTTCTGAATTTCATGTGTCAAAGTTTTCTTGGCCTGAGTCCTGCCTGCTCCCAGCAGGCTCTGCTCAAGGTCGGTTTCATTATCAACCTCGATTTTTGCACTGGCTGCGAACTTCGTAAGCTCACGATAACAGATAGCTTCGAGTCTTTTTTCCGATTCTTTGTGCTTATAAATGAAAGAATACAAATCCTTTATTCTGTATTGAACCGGAACAGCGGCCATGACAATTCCCACGGGCACAGCCGACTCGTCTGAGGATATACTTGTTTGTTTACTTGCTACGAGCAACTGGTGTTCTTCCTCATAATGCTGCTGGCCCCACAATAACGGACCGTACCCGACTTTGTCGTCATTTTGCTCTTTAGCGTGAAAGCCGATACTAAGCTCCATTACTTTCTTCGTCGGATACTTATAAGCGATATCTATCGGCCACGGCCATTTTCTATGCAGGCCGGGACCGACAAGCCTGACTTCATTCGCATCGTTTTTGGGATTGCCGAATCTCTCTATTATAACTTCCTCGTTGGGTGCTACTACGATAATACAGCTCAGCAAATATAGAGTGATGACGGCGAATAAAACCAAAGGCGCGATTGCTTTTTCGAGCAGTTTATAAAACCAGGTTTGAGAAACCTTGAAACCGAACTGATAGTCGATGGCACCTGCGGCGCTGCGGAATATTCCGCCCGGTTCATTGATAATTCCCAATAGTCTGCTGTCAAAAGCGCTTCTGCTGTATTGTCCTTTTAGTCTCGGGCGATAAATATCGAAGATGAGATTCAATGCGGTTTCGGCGCCGAGGAAAACAAGCAGAATCGGGATAATCCAGTTAATTATGTTTAGGACAACGAAAGATTTGAATTGCGACAATGCCAGACCAATTGCAATAGCAAAGCACAAAACAGCGATGCTTAAAAGAATGCTGCCCCCCGCTCTTAACGGTTTCCACTGTCGCTGAGCCGACATCCCTGTGGCATATCGAGAGATTAAAAAGCTCAGAAACGCAACGGCCGTCATTCCAATTGCACAAAGTAAAGGTTGTGACGGCTCGCCTTCAATGCCCCTCATAACGGCTTTTAATAGATAAAGTCCAAGGCCTATTTCATAAGCGGCGATTAGTGTTGAGAATATGGGAATGAACCATTTTTCGAGTATTTGCAGGTGGCGCTGAGCGGTGGCGAATAAGCCGGCACGTTCACTGCTGGCTTGAAAGATTGCCGAGGACTTCTCGTCCTTGACCAGTTGGCCCATATCGAGTTTTTCCTGCTCTGCCAGGCTGCGCTGGTGGAATTGAACAGATAAAACCAGCCAAATCAAAGCCGAAGAGAGAATCAGCCAGCTAATTGCAGAGAGGGCAAAAATACCGCTCCATCGGCCTAAAAAGAAGGCAATGCCGAAGAAAATCACACTCAATATTAAAGATACAATCGCTATGTGTTCAGGGCGTTTTGATGATACTGTCATTTTTAATACCGAATTTATACTCCGAACAAAAAATCTCTAAACACAG
>JAVVFI010000284.1:0-7224 GCA_032250555.1 Sedimentisphaerales bacterium | reverse complement strand
GACCGGGGCATTGGCCGGTTTGGCCGCTGCTCAAAAACATTCCTCGTAAAACCTGAAGAATAAAACAACACTCCAAATTCTTAATATCGTAATCGAACAGGTTAAGCACCTGGATAAGTTTTGAGCAACTAACCAGTTTCATTACTGTTTGTAATACTGCATTGCTTTTGGAATCAGGTTTTGTATGTTTCTGATTCTGGTTGAGTCGGCCGGGTGCGTGGACAATATTTCAATCGTCTCTGAGCCCTGTTTTGCGACAGACATTCTCTGCCAGAAATTGACGGCCTCGTTAGGATTATAGCCGGCCATCGCCATAAAAATCAGGCCCAGATGGTCGGCCTCGGTTTCGTGGACCCTGCTGTATGGAAGCAATAATCCGATCTGCGCACCCGCCCCGTAGGACTTCATAAAAATATTTTTTGTTTTATCCGGGCTGTTTGCCAAGGCCTTCGAGAGAGCCACCCCTCCCATTTCGACGACAAGACCCTGGGTCATTCTTTCGGCTCCGTGCTTGGCGAAGACGTGCGCGATTTCATGTCCCATAACGGTTGCGAGCCCGGCCTCCGATTGGGTTACTTTGAGCAGGCCGGTATAAACGACCATCTTTCCACCCGGCATAGCCCATGCGTTTAACTGGTCATCTTCAATGAGATTGACTTCCCATTGGTATCCTTCCAACAGATCTGAAAGATTGTTTTGGGCGCAATACTGCTCCACGGCCTTTTGAATTCTGCTTCCGACGCGCTTGACCATCTGCGTTTTGCTGTAGTCTTTGCTAAGCGTGTTCTGCGTAAGGAATTCGCTGTAGGCCTGGAAACCCATCGAGTTCATCGTCGAATCAGGAACGAGGTTGAACTGTTTTCTGCCTGTGATAGCGACCTCGGTACAGCCAGACAACAATAACAGAAGACCACACAGAACGAGTAGTTTTGATTTTCGTGTATGTTTCATAATACTTGCCCCTTTCGTAATAAGGTAAAGTAATTATTCTGCCACTTTCTAAACTGTATATATTAAGCAGGTTGAAGTAATCTTTTACAAGTATTTTTTTCAGGCGTTTTTATGAGAACCTTATTTTTCGTTGATTTCGTTCTTTATTTGGTTCAGCAGATTGATTGCTTCAAACAAACAGATGACGGCATATTCAGATAGCTAATTGTCATTGAACCTAGCACACCACTTGTGGGGTTGGGCTATCATTTTCCCGAGCATTCTACCGATTTTCCTGCACTTTTCTAACAGTATCTTATGTTCTTTACTCGAAACATATTTGCATTTAACAGAGGTATCCAACCAGTGCTGTGTTTCCGCCTGTTCGCCATCGGCATCAGATAGTTTACTAACAAAGTGGGCAGGATAACGTCGCTTTTGCCAAGCCTCAGCTATATTAGCTCCTATTGAACGAGAAGATATGCGCATTTGATCGGTAAGAGAATAAAGTTCTTCCTTCGGAAAACTCTTTGTGAGGATGAAGATATCCTGCTGGAACTCAATTGCAAGATTATATACGTTCAGATCATGGAAACTTTCAATTCGTTCACTCAATAGTCTGCCCTCAGTTGTTCATTTTCAGCCCTCTGTGGTCCTATACATTGTTAATCTCATTTTTTATTTGATTCAGTAAGTTTATCGCTTCAAGGGGCGTAAGATTTTCTATATCCATAGTGCTGAGCTTATCCAAGATGCTCTTGTGCCTTTCCACAAATAGAAGCTCTTTATCCGGCTCTTTTGTTTTGTGCTTTGAGAGGTGTTCTCCTGTTGCTTCTTTCTGGAATGTGCTTTCGAGTTCTTCAAGTATTTCCTTAGACCTTTCGAGGATGGTTTTGGGCAAGCCGGCCAACTTGGCAACGTGTATGCCATAGCTCTTGTCGGTTCCGCCGGGGAGAATCTTATGCAAAAAGACCACTTCATCCATCCATTCGCGGACGGCTACGTTACAGTTTTTCACGTTTTTGAAAAGCTCGGCTAATTCGGTCAACTCGTGATAGTGTGTGGCGAAAAGTGTCCGGCATTTAATTTTGCCAGCGATATGTTCAGTAATCGCCCAGGCGAGGGAGAGGCCATCGTAAGTGCTTGTGCCTCGTCCGACCTCGTCGAGAATTACCAGGGACTTATCGGTGGCGTTGTTGATGATATTTGCCGTTTCGGTCATTTCGACCATAAAGGTTGACTGGCCTCGAATGAGTTCGTCCGAAGCGCCCACGCGGGTAAAGATTCTATCGACCAGACCAATCTCGGCGTTTTCGGCCGGTATGAATGAACCGATCTGTGCCATCAGGACCAATAGTGCCACCTGCCTGATGTATGTGCTTTTGCCGCTCATATTAGGCCCTGTGATGATGAGGATATCTCCTGCTTCGCCGGTAAGGGCTATATCGTTCGGAACAAATTGTGCCCCGAGCATTTCGCTGAGCACGGGATGTTTCCCCTGATTAATAATAAACTCACGGCCGGCGGTTAGTTTCGGACGGACATAGTTTCGCCGGTGAGCTAAATATGCAAGGCCGGCAAGACAATCGCACTGAGCGATAGTATCTCCAAGCTGCTGCAACCGACTTATGTATTGGGCAGATTGACGGCGAAGCTGTTCAAAAAGCTGCTGCTCTAATTCGAGCGCTTTATCATCGGCGCTGAGGGCCTGAGTCTCAAATTCTTTTAGCTTCTCAGTTATATAACGCTCGGCGTTTTTGATTGTCTGTTTGCGGACGTAATCGACGGGGACCTTATCGGCAGCGGAGCGGCTTACCTCGATGTAGTAGCCGAAGACCTTGTTAAATCCGATTTTAAGGTTCGCGATACCGGTCCGCTCGGACTGCTCTTTCTGGTAATCCTGGAGCCAGCTTCGTCCATCGGTGGAGATTGAGCGCAGACGGTCAAGCTCTTCGGAAAAGCCTGTCTTAATCACGCCGCCATCTCGAAGATGTGAAGGAGGTTCCGGCTTGATTGCCGATTCGAGGAGGTCGGCCAATTCGTCCATACTGTCGCATTGGCCGGCTAATTGCACGAGCAAATCGGCGCCGAATTGCTCAAGGATTCCTCGCAACTGCGGTATCTGCCGAAGTGTAGATGTAAGGGCCACCAGGTCTCTCGGGGACGCCCGGAAAGTGCTGATGCGGGCAGCGATTCGCTCGGTATCGGATATATTGGAGAACAGCCTGCGAAGCTCAGGTAGTATGCCATCGATGTTTTTGATTTCTTCGACGGCATCCTGCCGCCGGGCGACAGCGTCGAGGTCGCAGAGCGGCATACAGAGCCAGTTCCTGAACATTCTGCCGCCCATCCCTGTTATCGTTTCGTCCAGGCTATCCAGCAGCGAGCCTTTTGTGCTTTCGGTGCGGATGGTGCGAAGGATTTCCAGGCTTCTCAGGCTGGTCGGGTCGATTTGCAGGAAGTTTTGACGGCTTATTTTCTTTAGGTTCCGGATATGGCCAAGGGTTGTTTTTTGTGTCTCGTTTAGATATTCGATAACGGCGCCAGCCGGACAGATAAGACCATCTTCGCCGTCACTGATACCGAAGCCTTCGAGGGTAACTGTTCCAAAATGTTTCAGCAGACGCTGCCTTGCCTGATAGGGATCGAAATACCAACCCGGGCGTTCGGTGACGATGGCGTTGGTTAGCTGTGTAATGTCATTTACGAGTTTTTTAGTCTCGGCTTCGAACAGCTCACCTCGCCTGTCGGCCAGCAGACATTCGGCGGGTGATAATCGCAGCAGCTCATCGAGCAGTCTATCTTCGGGAAGCTCCTGGGCGAAAAAATGTCCGGTTGAAATATCTACCCAGCTTATTGCGGCCTTGTGCTTTGTTCCCAGACTAACGGCGCAGAGAAAATTGTCTTCTTTGGCGGTCAACAGCATATCATCTGTCAGTGTACCGGGGGTTACGATTCGCACGACGTCGCGTTTTACGACGCCCTTTGCGGTTTTCGGGTCTTCGACCTGCTCACAAACGGCGACCTTGTAGCCGGCCTGTAACATTTTTTTCAGATAGCCGTCAACAGCGTGATACGGTACGCCTGCCAACGGAATGGGGTTGGTTGCCTTGCTCCGGCTGGTCAACGTCAGCCCCAGGACCTTCGAGCATGTTTTGGCATCTTCGTAGAACGTCTCGTAGAAATCGCCCATGCGAAAAAACAGTATGGAGTCCGGGTGCTGTTGTTTGAACTTATGAAACTGCTTCATAGCAGGTGTTAATTTTTCAGCATTTACCGTCATAGATGCAGATTATACACAAAGCTCGCTGTTTAACAACTCTGTTATGATTGATGCTGCCTGTTGTTTGGATTTTGCGTTTTTTAATTGTTGCAGAAGGTTGTTTTGTCTTTGGGTAAAACAAACAGCAGTTTTCAAATCGAAATCCGCTACCCCGCTAATCCGCCGGATTTTTTCGAGCATATTCTCGATACCGGTGCCTTTTTTGGCGCTTATTTTTATAGAATTTGACATGAATTCAGGCAGTTTGGTTGCATCGAATCCGGCGGGCAAGTCGCATTTATTTAGGACTGTGAGGACAAGTTTGCCGGAGATATTTTTGAGAAATTCTTTGTCAAGCCGATTGTTCGTTTGGCTGTTATCCAGAACGAGCAGGACGAGGTCGGCTTGTTGTAAAATCTCAATACTTTTCTTCTGAGCGGATTGATCAATAACATCTTCGGATGTGTTTAGCTCTTCATCCAGTCCCGCCGTATCGATTAACCTTAGAGAAAGAGATTCGATTTGACAGAGAGCTTCGACCCAGTCTCTGGTCGTGCCTTTGATATCTGTGACTATCGCTTTTTGCCGACCTGCCAAGCAATTGAGCAGTGTGCTTTTGCCGCTGTTGGGCGGGCCTATCAGTGCAGCGGTGCAGCCTTCGATAATCAGTTTCGCCGTTCGACTGTTCTCAAGTATCCGTTCAATCTGCTTTGAAATTTGTTCAGGAGAATTTTCGTTTATATTCTCAAGCCACTCTGCGGCTGTTGCGCTCAGGCCGGAGTCGATTTGATTGGCGATTATTTTTGTACCCTCGATGGTTTTGGCTTTCAACCGAGCCAAGCGGGCTTCTACGGCGATTGTATTGACGGCTTTTTGCGAAGAGAGGATTTTAGTTAGAAGCTGCTCTGGGGACAGCAGTGTTACTCGGCGGCGCTGTAACAATTGCATTATATCGGTAACAATCAGCGGATTGCCGTGACAGTGTATGGCGAAATTATTTTGTCCTTCACAGCCGATGGTGACCTGGTCGATGGTTTGGTCACCGTCGAGGATTTTACCCAGTAGAATTTTACCGGTCTTAAATTCCGCCGGTTCTGTTCCTGCCGGGGTGAATATTTTTTTTAGGACCGCCTCGGCAGAATCACCGAAGACCTGAACTGTTGATATGGCGCCTGTGCCCTTGCCGGTCATTACTGCTGCAAAATTATTCATAAGATATTTCAGATTAGAAACAGGATTCCTCTCTTCACGGATGTGGTATTACTTAAGGGAACCTTTAATACACGCAAGTCAGACAGACTTAGATTTTTCTTCGATATATTTATTATAGGCCAGGACGATACCTTTTACGACGAGGTTGGGCACCCAGGAGTCTATGAATTCACAATCGTCCTTTATGACTTTGGCCGCTGCACCTGTAATGATGGTTTGCGGCCACTTGCCGATTTCCTCGGCGTAGCGTCTGATGACCTCCTGCAGCACTCCGATAGTTGAATAATACAAGCCGCAGTTTATAGCATCGACGGTGTTTTTACCATACGGTGCCGCGGGTTTGGTTATTTTTGCTTTCGGCAGTTGGGCGGTATTTACTTTCAGAGCCTTTGCGCTGATTTCAAAGCCCGGACAGATAACGCCGCCGAGGAAAATACCATTTCCATTAACCAGATCGATGGTTACAGCCGTACCGAAATCCGCTACTACGACGGCATCTTCGACAACATCGTAAGCGGCCGCGGCCGAAACCACCCGGTCTGTGCCGACCTTGTCCGGTTCATCCACCCAGAGACTTATCGGCAGGGGTATTTCTTTACCTATGATGTAAATTTTTTCGCCGAGATCATCTTTTGCTATTTCCCGGATTAGTTTGGTCCAAGCGGGTTTTACACTGCTGACGACGATCACACCTTCGTGTTTTTTCTCTTTAGAGCTTTCGGCGACGGGGATTTTGGCCCATGCTGATTTAAGACAGTTTTTCAGTTTTGTTCGGGAGCCGCCGGGGAAAGATTTAATAAACTGTTCTTTGCCTTCGAGGAACAGGCCTATGCTGATATTCGTATTGCCGATATCTACTGCGATTATGTTCATGTTTTATGCCTTTTAACTAAAATACATCCACACCTTTTTTACTCTATTCTTTTGTCGATGTCAATTTAAGGTTATTCTAATAATCACCATACAGATCATGGTGAATTATGTACACGAAGTTTTGTTTACACAGTTTTCTTTTTCGTGTATAATTGGTGTATGGACAAGCTCGATTTCCCGAAGATACAAAGAGATGCTTTTACAGTAGCATCCGTTTTAGATAAGTCAGATGAGAAATCATATTGGCTTTCCAGAACCCCTTATGAACGCATGGAAGCCGTTGAATTAATGCGGCAAATTATTTATGGCTACGATTCATCTGCCATCCGACTTCAAAGAGTTCTTGAAGTTACTCAACGCTCATCAAGTTGAGTACTTGCTTATAGGTGGATATGCTGTTGGTTATCACGGTTATCCGCGAGCCACTGCCGATATGGATATCTGGATTGCTATGAATCCGTCCAATTCCCAGAGGATTGTTATTGTCCTAAAGGAGTTTGGTTTCGACCTTCCCGAATTATCACCGGAGCTTTTCCTCAAAGAATGGCAAATAATCCGCATGGGCGTACCACCTATCAGGATAGAACTCGCCACAACGATTTCCGGTGTCAATTTCGATGACTGTTACGCTGAACGGCTAACGGATACATACATCTATCCTTTGGCGCGGCAAAACGGCCGCCTGCAGGTGGCCGTGGCCGACCCGCTGGACAGCCGTCCGTTGAATGACCTGAGCACCCTGACCGGCGAGGATATTGAACCCTGGGTCACGACCCCTGAAGAGATCCTGCGCGCCATCAATCGCGGTTACGAAAAACAGGCGGGCGAAACCAACGAGGTCATCGAGGAAATCGAAGAAAAGACCGCCGGTGACCTGGTGCGTGACCTGGAACCGGCGGATCTGATCGATGCTTCGGACGAGGCGCCGATCATTCGCTTTGTCAACA
>JAVVFI010000283.1:0-7264 GCA_032250555.1 Sedimentisphaerales bacterium | reverse complement strand
CTCGAAATTGGATATCACAGACAGGCTGTGACGGCTGGCTGATATGTTTTAAGACAACAGATACATTGAGTTATGCCGCCGATTGGCTGCAAACCAGCGTGGGACAAAATTCTCCAGATTATGGGCGACTTCTTGATGAATGGATGGAATATTATGAGCAAATGGGGATAAAGCGAATCAGTGCCGGCGCAATAATTATGCGAAGAAGAAGCCAACAGGCCAACTGGTTTCGAAGCCACGTACTCGATAAGGGGCGCTGTATGGGATCTTCCGGAAACCAGATAGAACGGATTTTTGCTGCGGAAGATTTGCTTCAATCCCTCGATGACCGGCAGTTGCTGGAGCTGCGGCTTCTGTTCGATGATCACCACCGCCTGGAACATCAGTTGACAGCTCGGGACGGACGCTGGGTCGTCAATGGCGAGCACCTTTTTGCCTCCCAGGGAATTCCATTTGCAGGGAATGTTGACATGCATATTGCTAATCTGCTCGCTGGCTGTGACGGCAAGCAAACATTGCGAGAGCTTATCACCATAGCGGCTTCTCATATGCAAACCGAGCCGAAATCGATAATCCCCGCATGCTTAAAAGCTTTCCGCAAGCTAATGCAATCGGGATTCCTGACCGCTGTATCCCAAACCGGCGAATCAAATCCGTGAAAATTTACTCACTGAGCATCCCTTTGAATAAAGTGACAAGGCAACCTTATACTAATAAAACTGTATCATCCAGCATTCATTGAAATCCGCTATGCTTTTTCAATAAAACTGACCTATAAAAAAATTTCTGCTTTTAGGCGACAACTAAAATAAAAAAGAAGTTGACACAGCAGCTAAATTTAACTAAACAATAATTGTTAAAAGCGGTGAAAAGCAGGCTTTGAACACACTGAAAAAATAGTGATGTTGTTCAGCATAATTTAACTAACATATTCCAGGACGTCAAGAGGACACGGCAATGGCTGAAATAAATCGCACATCTCTTTTTGGCAAACTCAACAGTTTGGGCTATAAGGCTATCGAAAGTGCTACGGTTTTCTGTAAACTGCGAGGCAATCCTTACGTGGAACTGGTCCACTGGCTTTATCAGATTCTGAAGCTGCCCGATTCAGACCTGCATCATATCATAAAGTACTATGAAATTGATCCTTCCAGGCTTGCAAAAGACATGATGGAGGAGTTGGATAAATTACCACGAGGCTCCACATCAATTTCGGATTTATCTTCTCATCTCGAAGAGTCCGTAGAGAGAGGCTGGGTCTATGGAAGTCTGCTCTTTGGAGAATTTCAGGTACGCACAGGCCATTTGATTGTCGGCATCCTTAAAACAAGTGGTCTGAAAAATGTGCTTCTGAGTATCTCCGGCGAATTCAGCAAGATTAAGATTGAGCAGCTAACGGACGATTTTGCTAAAATCGTCGGCGGTTCAACAGAAGAAACACTCCCAACAACCGACGGTTCATCCCTCAGGACTGAGGCCGAAGCCGCCGGGGAGTCTGGAGAAATAGCACCGGCAGCTATGGGCAAGCAGGAAGCCCTGGCAAAGTTCTCGGTTGACCTTACTGAAAAAGCCCGGAGCGGTGATATGGATCCCATAGTGGGACGTGACGACGAAATTAGGCAGATAATCGACATTCTGATGCGCCGCCGCCAAAACAATCCGATTCTGACTGGAGAAGCGGGAGTTGGAAAAACGGCAGTAGTTGAAGGATTTGCGCAGCGTATCGCCGCCGGCGACATACCACCATCGCTTAAGGACGTCAGGCTACAGGTCTTGGACGTAGGACTGCTACAGGCCGGCGCCAGCATGAAAGGGGAATTCGAAAACCGCCTACGTCAGGTCATCGAAGAGGTTCAAAGCTCTCCCAAGCCGATAATCCTGTTCATCGATGAAGCACATACTCTCATCGGCGCCGGCGGCTCGGCAGGTACGGGCGATGCTGCAAACTTACTCAAGCCGGCGTTGGCCCGTGGAACTTTACGGACTATCGCAGCCACTACATGGTCGGAATATAAAAAATATATTGAGAAAGATCCCGCGCTTACTCGCAGATTCCAGGTAATCAAAGTTGACGAGCCTACAGAAGATAAGGCGGTAATGATGATGCGGGCAGTAGCATCGAAACTTGAGAATCACCACCGTGTTCAGGTATTGGACGAAGCCCTGGACGCAGCAGTCCGTCTTTCGCACAGGTATATACCCGAACGGCAACTGCCCGACAAGGCCGTAAGCCTGACCGATACAGCATGCGCAAGAGTCGCAATCAGCCAGCATGCGGTGCCCGCGGAATTGGAGGACTGCCGCCGGCGGATTCAGGCGTTGGAAACGGAAATGGAAATCATCGGCAGAGAAGTCGTAACAGGGGTCAATCATAAAGTTCGAGAATCAGAAATCACAGAGAAACTCGAAGCCGAACGAGAAAGACGAGCAAAACTGGAAGAGCGCTGGAAAAAAGAGAAAGAGCTGGTCGATGTTGTTTTAGATATTCGGGCTAAATTACGAAAAAGCGGCGAGGGTACTATCGAACAAGCCCAGGCCAACGAAAAAGAAGCCTCAGAAACTGAAGAAAAAGTCAAAACCAGCGACTCTGACGAGACACAGCCCAAAAAATCACCAGAGCCGGAGAAAGTGGACAGGAAAAAATTGCTCAAAGAGCTTAAGTCATTGCAGAAAAAACTAATAAATTTACAGGGTGAAACGCCGCTTATTCTTCCATGCGTTAATGCTCAAGCTGTCAGTTCGGTAGTTTCTGACTGGACGGGGATTCCAGTTGGTGGAATGGTAAAGAACGAAATCGAAGCGGTCCTGAATCTTGCGGATAGGCTCAAGCAACGTGTTATCGGCCAGGACCACGCACTGGAAGCAATTGCCAAACGCATAAAAACTTCCCGCGCACGTATAGAGAATCCGAAAAGGCCGATCGGTGTCATGCTTCTGGTCGGGCCTAGCGGCGTGGGCAAAACTGAATCGGCACTTGCCCTGGCTGAGGCCATGTACGGTGGTGAAAGCAACCTGATTACTATCAATATGAGTGAGTTCCAGGAGGCTCATACTGTTTCAACCCTCAAAGGCTCTCCTCCTGGATATGTCGGCTATGGTGAAGGAGGTATCCTGACTGAGGCGGTGCGTCGGCGCCCTTATAGTATAGTCCTCCTCGACGAGGTCGAAAAGGCACATAAAGATGTGCACGAGATATTCTTCCAAGTATTCGACAAGGGCCAAATGGAAGACGCCGAAGGTCGCCTTATCGATTTTAAGAATACGATAATTCTTCTAACAAGCAATGCAGGCACTGACTTGATTATGGATATGTGCAAAGACCCGAAGCTCATGCCTGAGCCTGAGGGCATTCGCAAAGCTATTCGCAAACCTTTACTTAAGGTCTTTCCTGCAGCGCTACTCGGGCGTCTTGTGATTGTGCCCTATTATCCAATCACAGACGAAACACTTAAACTTATTATTCGTTTACAGTTAGGCCGAATTGAACGCCGCACTATGGAAAATCATAAAATACCCTTCACTTATGATGATAAGATTCTGGATCTTATCGCCAGCAGGTGTACAGATGTTGAAAGCGGGGCTCGAACGGTAGATGCCATCCTGACCAACACTTTGCTTCCGGAAATTGGCCAGGAATTATTGATTAGGCTTATGGACAATAAAATCGCAAAAAGGGTACATATCGGCGTCAAAGACAGTGAATTTACATATTCGTTCGACTAAAATAGTTTTAAGTTGATAACAGATGGCATTCGAGCCAATACGGGAGAAATTTATGCCACTGAAAAACACGGGCTTGCAGCTTCTGATATCAAAACAGTCATGTTTGACAGAGATAAAAACCGCTCGGCAAGGCCTCCTATGGATTACTCGCTCCGAAAGCTAAATATTCCTGCAAAAAGACGGTTTTTAGTATAAAATGACTTTTGTTTAAGGCAGTTAAGAATGGCAGGGACTCAAAAAAATAGAGAATTAGCAATCGGTACCCCGCTTGGGGAAGATGTGCTTTTGCTGATAAGGATGTCCGGCACAGAGCAGCTCGGCCGGCCGTTCGAGTACCAACTTGAGATGGCAAGTGAAGACCATCAGATAAAAGCTGAGGATATTATAGGACAAAACGTAACCATCCGTTTCGAACTTTCGAACGGCAAAACCCGCTATTTCAACGGTTACGTAAGCCGCTTTATTCATATCCCCAGTTCGGGCAAATTTGCCCAGTATCAGGCAACAGTCGTACCTTGGCTGTGGTTCCTGACCCGAACTGCCGATTGTCGTATCTTCCAGAAAATGACGGTACCCAAAATCATTAAGGAGATTTTCAGTGAAAAAGGATTCACGGACATTGAGGACGCCCTTAGCGGAGAATACCGTGAGTGGGAGTACTGTGTGCAATACCGTGAAAGCGACTTTAATTTCGTCAGTCGACTGATGGAACAGGAGGGAATATACTACTTCTTTAAGCATGAAAACGGCAAACATTCCCTGGTTCTGTCTGATTCGGCCAGCGCTCATGAACCTTATCCTGGGTATGATGAACTCGTATATCATCCTTCTGATAAGGGTACCTCACCAGAAGAATGTGTTTCCAAGTGGATGATCGAGACCAGCCTCCAGTCCGGCTCATATGCATTGAAAGATTTCGACTTCAAGAATAGCCAGAGTGATCTGCAGACCAGATCAAAATTTAAGCGCAACCACGCCGCGTCGGAATTCGAAATCTACGATTACCCCGGTAAATATACAGAAACCAGTGATGGGGATGAATATGCGAAAAAACGTATTCAGGAACTGCAGGCCCAATATGAAGTTGTTACAGCAGGCTCTGATTCGAGGGGCATCTGTACCGGTTCCACTTTTCAGCTTATCAAGCATACCCGGGATGACCAGAACCGGGAATATCTGATTACTTCGACAAACTATAGAATAGACGCTGGTGAGTTCTCTTCAGAAAGCCTGGGAAGTGGTGAGTATTTTTGTTCCTGCAGCTTTACTGCTATCGCTATCGAAACCGCTGTCGATACCACGAGGCCATTCCGTTCGCCCCGCATTACTCCCAAGCCATCAATTCCAGGCCCACAGACGGCTATTGTCGTAGGCCCGGCCGGCGATGAGATTTATACCGATGAGTTTGGTCGGATTAAGGTGCAATTCCATTGGGACCGTTACAGCAAAGCAGATGAAAACAGCTCCTGCTGGATTAGGGTCGCGCAGGTATGGGCCGGCAAAAAATGGGGGGCTATGTATATCCCTCGTATCGGTCAGGAAGTTATTGTTGAGTTTATCGAGGGCGATCCCGACCGGCCAATCATTACCGGCAGGGTTTATAACGATCCAAATATGCCGCCATATGAACCTAAAACCAATCCGACCATGTCAACTCTCAAATCAAATTCCAGCAAGGGAGGCGGTGGCTTCAACGAAATCCGCCTTGAGGACAAAAAAGACTCGGAGCAAATCTTCATCCATGCTCAGAAAGACGAGGATGTTCGGGTCTTGAACGACAGTAAAGAATATATCGGCAACAATCGGCATCTTATTGTTAAGAAAGACCAGCTCGAACAGGTCGACGGCGACAAGCATTTGACAGTCAAGGGAGACCAAAACGAAAAGATAAACGGCACGGTTTCCATCGATGCCGGTATGGACTACCAGCACAAGGTGGGCATGAAACATGCGCTGGAAGCCGGTATGGACATCCACATCAAAGGTGGAATGAAGGTGATTATAGAGGCCGGTATGCAGTTGAGCCTGAAAGCGGGATCTAATTTCATTGATATCGGACCGGCAGGCGTAGCGATTTCAGGCATGCCTACAGTAATGATTAACAGCGGCGGATCAGCAGGTTCTGGTTCAGGCTGTTCACCCGATCCTGCCAAGTTGCCTGAGGAGGCGGCTACCGCCGACCCCGGCCAGGTGTCCGATCCACCGGAAATGCCGGAACCGCCCACGCCGGTAACGTTTAGCGCTCAGGCAACCACTTTGAAACAGGCAGCCAAAGACGGCACGCCATTTTGTGAAGAATGTGAAAAGGCAAAGAAGCAGCAATCCGGCGCATGATTCAGCCGATTGGGAAAAATTTAATGGACGAAAAAGTTGTAACTCAGTCGCTTATGAAATATTTGTTCTCACAGCCTGAGACCAATGTGTTCACCGTGCTCGATGGTGCTTCTGTGGAGCAATTGCCACAACTACTCTGGAAGCACAAGCCGGAAAACATCTGCCTGTACCGCGGCGAGCAGGCCCCGGACATGGCCGCAGTTGCACCGTACCTGGTCAAACTGGAATACGACCACCCCTTTACCAAATTGGTTTGTGAAAAAGGCTGGGGCAACCATTGGGGCATCTTTGTGCTGACACCCGCTGAAGTTGATATTCGCGACCTGCGCGGGCACTTTCGCAAATTTTTGATGGTCTATGACCCGGATGGAAAACTTATATATTTCCGTTACTACGACCCGCGTGTGCTAAGGACCTACCTGCCAACCTGCAATGCCGAAGATATAAAGATTGTCTTCGGCCCGATCGGTAATTATATTACCGAGGATGAAGATCCTTCTAATCTTCTGCGATTTACACCCGACGGGGAGAAGCTCCGAGCCGAAAAAGTAAAACTTGAACAATTGCAGTAAATATCAGAGAAAGATATGCTGAAAATCCGCAAAGAACAGTACGAGGAGCTGGGCAAGATATCGCTGAAGAAATTTGAAGACAGTATGGTCGAACACATCAAGGAATTCTTCCCGGAAAACTATGATGCACTCGGCGAACCCGTAGTCCGCAACGTAATTAAATACGGTGTCGACCGGGCGGAGGCTCATGGTTTTGAAACAGAGCCGGATGTGAATATGTATATTGATTTGATGTTTCTTCTGGGCAGCCATTTCGATACAGACCCACAATTGCCCTGGGCAGCGGCAATCCTTGAAGACGAAACAATAGCAGATTCCGCTATACGAGTCGAGAAGCTCTACGACCAAGCAGACGAATATCTCGATCGAGTCGAAGGCCCGGATGATGAACACCTGACAAATGCCCTTGATGAATTCAGTGATATCTCCTTTGAAGAATTACTGCTAACTCGTTCTGAGGATATTCAAAATATAACAATGTCATTACTTCGAAGGATCTGGCCTGAGAAATGTCAAGTAGTTGGACATGCTGCATTGCGTAATCTTATTCGATACGGGGAGGAATCGACACAGCGTCACCGAATAACTAGCCAGCGCGGCGTGGTTTTGTATACAGTACTTATGTTTATGTTAGG
>JAVVFI010000282.1:0-7284 GCA_032250555.1 Sedimentisphaerales bacterium | reverse complement strand
TGTGCCTCTGGGGCCCCGAACGATTTTTCTCGGTCGTCCGAAACGCAGATTGTACCTACGCATTTCCCGGAAGAGCCTATTTTAGATGGGAAATGTCAGATGGAGTGAAACATGAAACCAATTAATAAACAACTGGTAATAGGGGTGTTCATTCTGGCCTTAGTCGCTGTTGCGTCTCTCGGTATCCGTCATATCCACTTCAGCGACAAACGGTCCGAAACTATCGAAAGCCCCCATCATCGTAGAAACCGAACATGATCGTCTCCTGGCTGAATTGAACGCGATTGTTACCGAGTCTCATGCACAGTACGCCAGCGTATT
This sequence comes from Sedimentisphaerales bacterium, assembly GCA_032250555.1. Classification (GTDB taxonomy): domain Bacteria; phylum Planctomycetota; class Phycisphaerae; order Sedimentisphaerales; family Anaerobacaceae; genus NIOZ-UU13. The sequence goes on along the minus strand of JAVVFI010000282.1, from coordinate 6,963 downwards.
GGATTCGGCTGAGGAAGTACCTTTAGAAGATTACTCCAAGGCCAAAGGCTCGAAAGGCCTCCAAAAAATATCCATGAGTGACAATGAGAATCTATATATCACCGGAGAGGGCGAGCTTTGGTATGTAAGTGAAGGGCCCGACTGCAAAACCACCAAGATGCAGGTGCAGATCGATGAGGCCACCGGCAAGATGGCCGTCGTCGATGTCGGTGACGGCAAGGCCGGAGGACCCCAGCCGATACCTATGGGCGACGGTTACAATATGTATGTCACCAAAGAAGGCCAGAGCTGGTATGTAGGCGAAGGTTCCAAGGCGCGGGTAGAGGTCGATGACAACACCGGTGAGATCACTATTTTAGAGCAATACAGTGGCGCTGGCGACAAATAGATATACCCCACCAGCGGCAGAATCTTACAAACGATAGAACAACGAAAACAAAATACTTAGATAAACCAATTAAAGATAGTATATTTATCAGAATGAAACGCGGTGTAATTAAAGTTGTTTTAGTTGCTTTGATTGGAACAATAATTGTTGTTGGTGTGTGTGGTTGTAGTAAAAGTTCCAAAGAATATTACAATCGAGGTATAGCCCGTTTCGAGAAAGGCGAAAATGACGGTGCAATCTCAGACTTCACAAGGGCCATTAAAATGAATCCAAGGTATGGTATGGCTCACTACTATCGGGCGATGGCGTACCTTCATGAACAACAATATGACCAGGCCATCGCAGACTACTCTAAGGCCATTGAGATAGATCCGCAACGTTTTACTGTTGCCTACGCTGAGCGTGCTCTCATCTACTTCGTCACAAAAGAATACGATAAAGCGTGGGAGGATGTCCATAAGGCTCAGTCTCTGGGGCAGGAAGTTCGTGAGGGATTTCTAAAGGCTCTTCGTGAAGCTTCGGGAAGAAAAATGTGAGTTAGTCTAAGTCAATCGACTTCACAGCCTCTATGCAAAACCGGCATAGAGGCCTTTCTTTATGCCTTTTTTCAGGCCGTAAAGAGGGGTATTGAAAAAATATTTCAAATCTACGAATTTTTTCGTTGACTTCTACGAAAGTCTTCGTATATTCTGTCGATAGAGGATAATAAGAAAACTAAAGGAGCACTAATATGGGAAGACAAAAATATTCACGCCCCACCGACAGAGAGTTGACCATCCTTCAGATTTTATGGGACAACGGGCCGAGCACGGTTCGCCAGGTCAACGAGGCAATGAACAAAGATGAGGATACCGGCTACACCACCACCCTCAAGCTTATGCAGATAATGACAGAAAAAGGACTTCTGCGCAGAGACGAATCCCAGTTCAAGCACATCTATAAGCACGCAATCACAGAGGAAAAAACTCAGAAGCAGTTGGTGGGCGACCTGCTTGAAAGGGCCTTCTCAGGCTCAGCGGAAAAACTCGTCATGCGGGCACTTTCGGCTAAAAAGGTATCTAAGAAAGAGCTTGCTGGAATAAGAAAAATGCTCGATGAATTCCGGAGGGAATAATCATGCTGATTTTACAAGACATTCTTTCACAGGAAATTGTACAAAGGCTCGGCTGGACACTGCTTCATTTTATCTGGCAGGCCGCGGCAGTCGCGTTAATCCTGGCAGTCCTTCTAAAAGTACTGCGAAAATCCACAGCCAACCTGCGTTACATAATTGCCTGCCTGGCCTTGGCGCTGATAGTTCTGATGCCAGTTATAACCATTAAGCTGGTACCTGTTTCTCAGCCACTTACAGCAGCTCACATCGCCCCGACAAACGAACCGACCATGCTGCCGATAGAAGAAATGCCCGCACCGGAAACTATCGTAATAGCACAGCCGTACCAGCCCGAAAGTGTTAACGTGCTTCCTGCAATCCCCTTCAAACAGCGCATGGCCAATACCCTCGAACCTGCTTTGCCTTATATTGTCTCTGGATGGCTCATCGGTGTATTCGGCCTTTCCATCTGGCATCTGGGCGGCTGGACCCAGTTGCAGCGTCTCAAACGAAGAATGGTCAGAAAGATAGATTCCACACTGCTCAATAAATTAAAAGTATTGATCCAAAAACTAAATGTCAAACAAACAGTGCAACTTATGGAATCCGCCCTTGTCCAGATACCCACTGTCGTCGGCTGGCTAAAACCGGTCATTCTACTGCCCACCAGCGCCATTACCGGTTTAAGCACTGAACAATTAGAAGCCATCATAGCCCACGAACTGGCCCACATTAAACGATTCGATTATCTTCTCAATATACTGCAAACGGTCGTCGAGATACTCGGCTTTTACCACCCCGCTGTGTGGTGGGTCTCACACAAAATTCGTGCAGAAAGAGAAAACTGCTGCGACGATATGGCCGTCAGCATTTCCGGCGACCGCCTCTCCTATGCAGGGGCTTTGGCCTCAATGGAAGAAATCCGCGCCGCTGGCGGCAAATTAGCCGTAGCAGCAACCGGAGGCAATCTGTTCAGGCGTATATGCCGCCTCCTCGGCAAAGACTCAACCGAAAACACCGGACTAAGCTGGGTACCAGCAGCAACCGCCATCCTTCTGATAATCGCATTAGCCATACCAACATCCCTTGCTCTAAATAACAAATCCAAAACACCAAAAACCACGTTAAGAACTGATAATGACAAATTCTCACCAATAACATATACGGGCCGAATTGTTGACAGTAAAGGCAATGCTGTAGCTTCGGCCACAGTAGAAGCATACGAAACATATTTTGATAAAGCGGGAAATCTTAAACTGCAGCTTATCGGAAAATCAATGACAAAAGACGATGGGAAATTCTCATTTAAAACCACGCCTACTGTAAAGAAAAGTCGAAGCGATGGTGGTCTTGTCATAGCACAAAAAGAAGGCCTGGCGATTGGATGGGCAAACTGGCCCCTTTATGATGGTAACCAGAAAGCTAAGATTATATTGCAGGAGCCGACGAAACTTTCAGGAAAGATCGTTGACGACAACGGCAAACCCGTTCCCAGCGCAGAAGTCCGCGCGGTTCTTTTTGAGGATAAAACTATTCGAGATGGTAATGTAAGCTGGCTCCCTGGCATCCGTCCATCGGATTGCCTGTCAGCTCATACTGACAGGAATGGACGATTCGAATTCGATAATATACCTCATAATGTCACCAGTGACTTTTTAGTCACAGCACCGGGATTCGGCACATTTTATTCCCGTAAACCTAATCGTATTGACAAAGGGTACGAATGGGCTGAATTTAAAGCAGGCCAGACTGACATAAGAATTACAATATCACCCGAGGCAGGGATTGAAGGAAAACTGGTGAATGAAAAGACCGGTAAAGGTGTGGCCGGAATCACCTTAAGAGTAATCCCCAATTTTACATCGGTCTTTTTCGAAAGATATCTTTGTACGACAAAAGAGGATGGAACATTCAGTATCGGCGGACTCAGATCCGGCAAATATGTGATCTTGCGTGCCGGCAGCAGAAACCTAAAAGTTGGTGTAGAGGTCGAATCAGGCAAAACAAAACGTAATGTGATTCTTAAATACCCCTACGACATCCGAAACTCAGAACCCCAAACAAATAAAACAATAACACCAAACTTAAATGAACAAAAATCCGATAGACAGATCGAGGATGAAAGAGTACTATCGGCTGATAAGTTAAAGAAATTAGGCCTTGCCGTGGTTATGTATGCCAATGACCACGACAACAAGCTGCCGGACACTTTGGAACCATTAAAGCCTTACATTGCCAATGAACAGGATTACCTCTGGCTCCATGACAATGTCGAATACGTCCTCAAAGAAATAAAGTATCAACAAAAGCGACCGAATATCCCCGTCGCTTACGACAAAACACTGAAAGAGCAGCAATCCGGCACTAATGTATTATTCCTTGACGGCCATGAAGAATTCCTGCCATCTCAAAGACTAAACGAACTCGGTATCAAAAGAGCTGAAATCCTGATTGATGCAATGTTCCTGTCGGTTAGTGAAGATTTTCTTAAAAATATAAACCTCGATGTAGAAACCTGGGACATGGCTCAGAGCAATTTAACACCTGAAAAACTCAAATCTCTGGGTGTTTCTAAAACCGGGAGCCTCATACTTAATAACCTCGACGTTAACTTAGTTCTTTCAGCAGTGAAGATTCAGAAAGATTCTAAGATACTCGCCCATCCAAAAGTACTGACTCGTGAAGGAACAACGGCTGAAATCATTACCACTGAACATATCCCTATCCTCACGGGATATACTGAGCCAAATAATCCTTCCGAGAAACCCAAACCAAAATTCGACCAAGTTGATACAGGCTTTAGCATGTCGCTTATGCCCAAACTGACACCAGACAAAAACATAGATATACAGTTCGAATTAGAGATTGCCCAAATCTCCGGCTTTGAAGAAAAGATGTATAAGGGAAAATACCCATACAAGCTCCCAATGTTACAGAGAATCGTTCAAAGTACTCGCTATATAGCAAAAGATGGCCAGACACTGCTTTTCGGAGGTAATGAAATAGCAGACCGGCAAGACGGCCAAACCGAACAAAAAGACCTGCTTATTCTAATAAAAGCTTCTACAATCGACTCTTCCAAACAGGACAAGCCAGCCAAGACAGAGAACCTGGTAGTAACCGCCCCGCCCACTACAACCACTACCGTAGCTACGCAACCGGTAATGGTAAAGAGCAAGACACAAAAACCAACGGACAATGAGCAGAAAAAGACAAAAGCCGACCAAACCGTTACAGAGATTTTTGAAATCCGTCACAGCGACCCGGTCGAAATTGTCGAGGTATTGAAGAAGCTCATAAACGGCCGGCCTGATACCGCCTCTGTTATTAAGCCCGATACTGCCTCTTTTATTGAGTCGAACAATGGGCCGATCCTGCTTGTCCCCGAACCGAAACGAAAATGGATTATAGCAAAGGCATCCCCTGAAAATATTAACCAAATCGGCCAGTGGATAAAAAAGCTCGACACTAACAAATCCACAATAGGATTAGACCCGATGGATAAAGCTGTCCATGAGCAACTGGAGATGATTGTTGACCTTTCGGTCCTGGCCCCTCAAATGTCTTTCGCCGAAGTGATAGAAATATTGGAGAATTCAGTAGAGCCCCCTTTACAAATACAACCAATCTGGAAGGATTTACTCGATAATGCCGAGGTCGAACAAGCTACACCGGCTGGAATGGACCCACTGCCGAATATTAAGCTTCGAAAAGCCATGGAGATTCTCTTAACCAGCGTATCTTCTACTGGAATGCCAAAGCTGACCTATATTGTGGACGAAGGAGTTATTCTAATAGGAACAAAAGATGTGCTCCCTCCCAAAATGCCACATCGTGTATATGATATCTCTGATCCCAACGAGCTGCGAAAGACCACAGAACATAAGCAGCAGCCTTCGCAATTACAGCCTAAAATCGCTAAACTTCCTGATGAGTCTAAAAAACGGATGACACCCTTGGAGCAGGTACAAAAACAACTGGACGAACTTATTAAACAGCAACAAGCTCCTAAAGTAACAGAACCAAACTTACCTATGGATCCGAATGTACTGCTAATTAGTAATACTTTCATCGATTGTCCGCTCATCGATGCACTTAAATATATAGCCGCAGCGACGAACGTTACCATTATACCCGATGAAAACATCAAAGGTATTGTGTCCTGTACACTAAAAGATGTCACCATTGAAAAGGCGCTTGACATCGTCCTGGCCGGCACTCCTTATATCTGGAAAAAAACACCGCATTACTATCTTGTTGCATCAGGAGTAGAACAATCCAAAATGGTTCACCGTGTTTATGACATATCCGACCTTGTTTTCGAATCGGCCAATTACAGGATGTTAGGAAATCGGAGCATGAAAATGGGCGGTATGGGCGGTATGATAAACGACCAGGACGGCTATATGCGGGCACAGAATTTTGTGCGGCTCATTCAGGAGACCATTGAGCCGGATAGCTGGCATGACCTTAGTGATACTGGAGAGGGAACCATAATGGCTTATCCGATGCAATCGTCAAGGAAGCTTGCCGTGATGCAGACCAATAAGGTTCATCAAGAAATAGAAAAGCTATTGAATGCGAAGCGTGAATCGCTTGAAAATCAGGTTTCCATCTCCATCGGGACCGTATTCCTGTCAGTTAGCGATGATTTCCTAAAAGACGTCGGTCTCGACACAAATCCAGAGAAGTTCTCAGATGCGTGGAGGGAACATCTCGCCGCAACATATCCTGCAAGCCCCAACGGTCAAACATACGGTCTTATACTTGATGACCTGCAAGTCAGGTTCCTTCTCAGAGCCGTTCAGGCTCATCATGATTCAAAAGCAATTGTCGCACCACGAGTACACACGCGTGCAGGTACAACGGCGGAAATGAGGTACACGACCGAAGAATACAACTATATATCAAGCTATAACGAGTCTCAAGAACCATCCGTAAAGCCCCAGCCTGAACACAAAAAGGTAGATATTGGTACTCGCATTTGGCTCACACCGAAGCTGGATGCCAACAACCGAAATCTTAACGTGGATCTAAAGCTGGAAATTACTCAGCTCGAAGGAATAATAGAAGGTAAATACAAGGAGAAATATCCATATTATAAACCAATAATCGATGTAATCAGCGCCAATATGCCCTGTACAATTCCCGACGGCAAAACAATGCTCATCGGCGGCCTGAAAATCAACGAGCATGTACCCCAAAAAACAAGAACATCGGGATTGAAAGACTTGCCTCTCATTGGGGCAGCTTTTAGTAGCAAAGATAAAACCAATAACCAAAAGATGCTATTGATACTGGTCAAACCAATTATAAATCCAAATCAAAAAGCCGCCAAGGCCAGGTAATACAATTAGTTGCGTTAAGCAAGTTTATAAGATGATATATTATAAGCCACTAATTCTAATAATGTCCTTTACATATTAGAACCTGCACTCATTACCAATCGTATCTTACTATAGAGGGGGCGACAAATTAAGGG
>JAVVFI010000281.1:0-7332 GCA_032250555.1 Sedimentisphaerales bacterium | reverse complement strand
CGGCCATTTTTTATTTGTCTATTTTGATAAACAAATCTCCGGGCTGTGTTTGCCTTCCGTTGGTGAAGCATTTGAAATCCATTAACGGAGATCCGGCCGGCTTGAGTTGTGTAATCTTTAACGCATCTTGGCCGCAGGTGACATTCAGGTTTTCATCTAACGTCCCGGCGGATAAGCCGGGGGTGTTTGAGGTCTCGACTACTTGTGCCGCCGCGATGGATACACGGACGGATTTGCGGGTTTTCTTAGACAGGTAGTTTGCCGATGCGCCGGGCCATGGCCAGAAGCCGCGTATCTTTTTTTCTAAAGAGGCGGCGGATTCATTGAAGTCGATAAAGCCGTCTGTTTTTTTCAGCTTGGGAGCGAGCGTGGCTTTGGAATGGTCCTGCTGGTTATAAACAGCCGAGCCGTCGGCGATTTGGTCTATTGTTTCAAGTAATAACGGTGCAGCAATCTGCGCCAGTTTGTCGTAAAGAGAGCCGGCGGTTTCATCGGGAGCGATATCGGTTTTTGACTGGCCGAGGATACAGCCTGCGTCCATTTTTTGAGCTAAGGTGATTATGCTTATGCCCGTTTCGATTTCGCCGTTGATTATCGCCCAGTTTATCGGTGCGGCCCCGCGGTACTTCGGGAGCAGTGAAGCATGGACATTGACAGCACTTTTCGGAGGTAAATTTATCAAATCGTTTCCGACTTTCTGGCCGAACGCAATTACGACAATCAAGTCCGGCTTATAATCGGCTATCTTTTCAATCATCTCGGGAGTGTTTGCGTTGTTTGTTTCGATGAAAGGTATCGAATTAGCATCCGCCCAGCGAGCCGCCGGTGTCGGTTTTGGTTTTCTGCCTCTGCCTGCAGGATTCGGAGGTTGCGTTACGACCAATTGTACACTGTGATCCGAGCTATTCAACGCATTGAGGCATTCAATACCAAATTCGCCGCTGCCGAGATATACTATCTTCATTTTCTATTCCAAATGGATTTATTTGTATATGAATATATGAGTAAATGAATTTATATATTAGTGGATGTACAAATTTACCAATCCACTCATCTCTCATTTTTATTTGTTTTGTTCTGCAAGTTTCTTGAGTTGTCTTCGGTGCGCGATTTTTGCGGTTTGCGTCATACGGTTGACAATTATTATTCCCTCGATATGGTCGTACTCGTGCTGGAGAGCCCTTGCGTAGAGCCCATCGGCTTCTTCGCTGAATTCATTTCCATCAAGATCAGTGGCTGTAACTTTGCATGTTTTGCTTCTTCGAATTTTAGTAAACACGCCCGGCACGGACAGACATCCTTCTTCGTTTGAGACAAGAGTTCCGTCGGAGGTAACGGTCGGGTTTATATAAACCCTGACGTGTTGTGCTGAGCCGTCGAGCGATATGATAAACAGCCGTAACGGTACACCGGCCTGAGGCGCGGCTAAGCCTACGCCTTTGCGCTCAATCATAATTTCGGTCATTTTCTTTACGAGCTGACGAATATTGTCGTCGATATTTTCAACCGGCTTGGCCTTCCCGGCTAAAACCGCTGCAGGGTAACGCATGATTCTACATTTTTCTATATCAATCATTTTTTCTGCTTCGTATTTTGTTTTGGTTTATTTGTCGTCGAATTCATCCCCGGCGAAAGTATTCCCGAGATAGGATTGTATTACGGTTTCGTTACGGACAATTTCAGCCGGGGGACCCGCCCCGATCACCCTGCCGTGGTCAACGATATATGCCTTATCGACCACTTCCAGCGTTCTCTCGACGTTATGGTCCGTAACAAGAATGCTGACGCCGGAAGTGACAAGCCGGCGTATCTCATGCTGAAGGTCCTGAACGGCAATAGGATCAACGCCGCTGAAGGGTTCATCCAAAAGTACCAATGAAGGATCTGTAACCATAGCGCGGGCAATTTCGAGTTTTCTTCGCTCGCCGCCTGATAAGAACCTTCCATGACTTTTGGCGACTTCGGTCAGCCCAAAACGTTCGATTAGCATATCAGCCTTGCGATTGCGCTGGGCTTTTGTGATGGACATGGTTTCGAGAATGGCATAGAGATTATCTCGAACGCTGAGCCGTTGGAAGATGCTTGGTTCCTGCGAAAGATAGCCGATTCCCAGTCGGGCGCGTTTGTACATCGGCAGCTTCGTAATGTTCTGTCCCTCGAAAATAACCGTGCCGCTGTTGGGAGTAACCATACCCATAATCATTCTAAATGACGTGGTTTTTCCGGCCCCGTTTCTGCCCAGAAGCCCGACAATACTGCGCTGCTGGATATCAATTGATACTTCATCAACAACAGTCCGGCCGGAATATCTTTTCACCAACCCGCAAGTTTCAAGCAGGTTCATATTTACCATTTCTTTTCTCGTTTTGTAAAATAATCAAAATTGAGAAATCCGTCAATTAACAGCCAAATTCCGGATGTCTTTTAATTGTCCATGTTTCTTTTTATACGCGAGGTATTATAACAGCACCAACGCTCAAAGAGAAAGGTCTTTTTTGAATCTGTCATATTCGGGCGATGAAAATCGTGTTTTCTTCAAAAGGTAAGAAATATGCTGGCATTTTTTGAATATTTTTGCTATTTAAGTGGTTCTCTGTATATACAAAGTAGATTTTATCCGGCTCACCCCAAGGGGGAGCCCTATAAAGGGCGTTTATGTTTGCTGTTCTAAGTGATATACATTCGAATATCGAGGCCTTGTCGGTGGTTTTGGCTGACATTGAAAAACGAGGCATAAAGACGATTTATTGTCTGGGTGATGTAGTGGGCTACGGGCCTAATCCTAAGGAATGCCTCGATTTGATTATCGCAAAGACCAAGTGGTGCATCCTTGGCAATCACGATTATGCCGTCTTTTATGAGCCGACTAATTTTAACTTTGGAGCGGAGCAGGCAAGCTTCTGGAGCCGGGAAGTTCTGGAAACGGAAGAGGAAAAACAGCCCCGCGACATGCGATGGAGCTTTTTGGGTGAGCTGCCGATGCGCCGAACGCTCAAAAGCAAATTGGGAACAACAGCAGCAACAATAGATTTTGTTCATGCATCGCCGAGAAGGCCGATTAACGAGTATATCTTTCCCGATGATGTATATACCAACCCGATGAAGGTAAGGCTGCTGTTCGAGCGGGTCAAACACATTTGCTTCGTGGGTCATACCCATATGCCCGGTGTGTTTCTCGATGAGCCTGACTTCTATCTGCCGGCTGAGCTTGGCAACGTCTATCCGATTCTCGAAGATGAAAAGGCGATTATCAATATCGGCTCGGTCGGGCAGCCCAGGGACAAGGACAATCGTGCCAGCTATGCGTATGCGGACAAAAACGAGATTCATTTTGTTCGGCTCGAATATGACTATAAGAGCACGATGAAAAAGATATTAGCAATCGACCGGCTGGACAACTTCCATGCAGAGCGGCTGCAGAGCGGAAGATAAGGTCAATTGACTATTGAAAAATTGGCTGCAATAACAGAATTAAAATAAGAGATGCGAAATGCGATATTTAACTTTAGTCGTTATTGGTTTTGTTGTTTTGTGTGGATGGATGGTTCTGGAGTCCGGATTTTTTGATTGCCTGGGAGTAAATTCAGGATCCTGTATCTTACTGCAAAGCACTCCAGGTAATGAGAACGGCGCAGTGACAAATGCGCCACCCGAGGAGCCGCCACGGATGACAGCAGACAATTCTGTTACTTTCGGTGCCGATAGTGCGGCGGCTGCAAGTCTTATTCTTGGTTCTGTGGATCCCAACAGCGGCTATAATTTCCAGTTGGAGCTAAGCTCATTAGGCGCAGCTATAAAAAGAGCAACCTTCAGCGGATTCGACGACCGTGATTATAAGAATCCCCAGCCATTGCAAATACTTTCCCCGATATATAAGGCAGACGGCAGTGAGATTCTGTCGATGGCAAATGCGGGCTTTCAAAATGATGCTCTTATTCAGCAGAAACTTGCGTTACCTCTGCAAAAATTGCACTGGAAGAGTCTGGGCGTAGAAAAAGCGAGTGATGGTTCACAGCAAACGGCCTGTTTTGAAACGACAATTAAAATTCAGGATACGAAGGAGCAGGTTTTTAAACTTACTAAAACTTATAAAATCATCCCGGGCAGCTATCTTCTGGATTGCAATATAACCGTTGAGAATCTCAGCGATACGCAGCAGAAAGTCCGCTTCGATTTATTTGGACCGGGCGGACTGGGCAGAGAGGGTATCCGGTCGGACATGCGAAAGGTCGTGGCCGGCTTTAGAGATCCTAAGGGACAGATTGTAAGCGCAAGGCAGGATAAGAAAACGATAATAAATGCACAGAACAACCTCGATAAGGCAAAGATAAGTTACGATATAGCGAAAAAAAGCGGCGTTTCGAATGAAGAAGTCAACAAGAAAAAGACACAACTCGATGAAGCCATCATCAAAAGAAAATTGATACAACCCGGGGCGAGGTTGCTATGGGCGGCTTCGGTTAGTAAATACTTCGCGGCAATACTAATACCTATTCCTGATGAAGGCAAGGATTACTGCGACTGGGTAACGGACAAAACTGGGCAAGTTTACAATCCCGACCAAGACCGAAAGGTCGACAGCGGCGATGAAGCGATGGGATTGGATTTGAAAATTGCATCAAGAACCTTAGCCCCAACGGGTCAGGCCGATAGTTCAAACACATATAAGTTCCAATTATACATCGGGCCTAAAGACAAAAGTCTTTTCGATAAGAACGAGTATTATCGAAAGCTGGGTTTTGTTCAGACGGTAGATTTTATGGCCTGCTTCTGCTGCCCGGCCGGTATTATCAAGCCTTTGGCATTCGGGATACTGGCTTTGATGAAATGGATGCACAGCTTTATCGGCAATTACGGGGTGGTTATTATTATATTAGTTTTCCTGATGCGCCTGGCCATGCATCCGATTACCAAGAAGAGCCAGATATCGATGAGCAAGATGAGTAAGCTGGCGCCGATGTCCGAGGAAATAAAGAAAAAATACGCCAACAACAAGGCCGAGATGAACAAACAAATGATGGCTCTTTACCGGGAGCAGGGCGCTTCTCCTATTATGGGTTTTCTGCCGATGATGGTTCAGATGCCGATCTGGATTGCATTATGGAGTGCGGTGTATGCCAGTATCGACCTTCGCGGGGCGGCGTTTTTACCATTCTGGATTACTGACCTTTCGATGCCGGATGCCCTTTATAGATTTCAAGAGACAATCGTTCTGCCTTTGTTAGGCTGGAAGATAGAATCGTTTAACTTGCTGCCGATTATGATGGGCGTTGCTTTCTTCCTGCAGCAAAAGCTAATGCCGGCCCAGGCGTCGGCGGCTTCCAATCCGCAGGTGGCACAGCAGCAAAAAATGATGATGTTTATGATGCCCCTGATGTTTCCGTTGATGTTATACAAGGCGCCTTCGGGGGTGAATATGTATATTATGTCCAGCACTTTTGCCGGCGTTTTCGAGCAATACGTCATTCGTAAGCACATCCGGGAAAAGGAAGAAGCCGAATCGAAGGGTCTGGTTGCGGCAACGAGCAAGACCGGCGGGAAGGTCAAAAAGAAAAAGCCAAAGCCGTTTTTCAAAAATATGTAATCCCGCTGCGATTACCATTACTGTAGAAGGGGCTGTTGAAAAACAAACAGCAATGATTGCTTTAGGCCGATGGTAATGTCGGATGTATGAACTAAGAGATACAATCGTAGCCGTCAGCAGTCCGAGCTGCGACAAAAGAGTAATCATTCGCATAACAGGCCCGGATACCGTCGAGACCTGCAAACAGATTTTCATCTCGCAGATTAACATAAATAAATCTGGAATCCTGTCCGGTAGTGTAGCAGTTGATGATGACCTGAGCATTGATGCGAAACTGTATTTATTTTTTGCTCCGAATTCCTATACCGGCGAAGATATTGCAGAGATTCATATCGAGACCAATGCGGCGGTTACTGAGGTATTAATTAACGGTTTATTATTCAGAAGGCTTCGGATGGCCGGACCCGGGGAATTCACGGCCAGGGCATATCTGAACGGAAAAATCGACCTGGCCCAGGCCGAGGCGGTGAATGAAATCATAGTAAGCTCGAACGCATTTCAACTAAACGCCGCCGAGAAACTTCTCAGCGGACACTTATCGGAGACTACCGCAAAGGTGCGTTTGGCAATAGTGGATTGCCTGAGTTTAATCGAGGCGGGGCTGGATTTCAGCGGCGAAGATATCGAGCCGGAATCGTGTAAAGAAGTAATTGAAAGACTTATCGGGATTAAGGGACGACTCGAAGAGCTGCTGGCCGGGAGCATAAGGTATGAGAGTCTGATAGATTTACCGGCGGTTGGAATTGCCGGTGCTCCGAACGCGGGAAAGAGCAGCCTGCTTAATAAACTATTGGGCAAAGAAAGGAGCATCGTCTCGCACAGGCGTAAAACCACCAGAGATGTGCTGAGCGCTGAGTATTCGTTGGCACATTGCAGGTGCGTTTTGTTCGATTGCGCAGGCTTGATGATACAGCCGGAGAACGTCCTTGATGAACTGGCACAACTTGCGGCTGTTGAGGCGCTGCGAAACAGCGCTTTGGTCGTATTCTGTATCGATATATCAAAAGCCGGCTTTTTTGAGGACATTTCAATAAAAGAACACATAAAGCCGCAGATTTTGATATCGGTCGCAACAAAATGTGATTTGGTATCCGAGGAAGTTTTATCCAGCCGCCTTGCGGAGCTTAGTGAATTGTTCGACAGCAAGCTTTTGGTAATTTCAAGCAAAACCGGTGCGGGTTTAGAGGTTTTGAAAGAGACAATTGACGGAAAAATCCTCGAACTGGAACCTGGTTTTGCAGCTTCTAAAACAGCCGGGGCAGCGTTTTCCGATAGGCTCGAAAGCTCTGTAGCGCTGACGGCGCGGCATAAACAGGCGGTAACCGAGGCGATTGAGAATGTCGGAGAATCGATTGAAGAATTGAAGGCGGGCAATGATGAGGTCGCCGCGATGATGCTTCGAGGGGCTTATCAGGCGGTTTCAGGAATCGAATCGGCCGCTGGGGGACACATCGACGAGCAGATACTGGAGCAGATATTCAGTCGATTCTGTATAGGCAAATAAGCCGGAGCGAGACATCAACAAAGTGCCTCGCTCCAGCTTTTCACGATCGCCGTTTTGACGTTCGGCAATCTACTTTTTAAGGAGTCTATTTTTGTTCAGCGGAGTCTCTGCGTTATTTATCCTTCGCTTCGAATTCCGCATCGATTACGTCTTCGGCCTTTTTTCTTTTCGGTGCATCTTCTTCCGGCGGCGGTGCCTGATCGGCCGGGCCACCAGGTCCGGGTTGCGGTTGAGGTCCTGAGGC
>JAVVFI010000280.1:0-7338 GCA_032250555.1 Sedimentisphaerales bacterium | reverse complement strand
TTCCATGGACTATCCTGTTCGGCGTCATTAACCTCATCGATTCGCCAGTAATATGTCGTGCCGGGAACAAGGCCATCCGGATATGGAAATCCGGGAAAGCCGGCAACAAAAAATGTATCGGCCTGATTACCCCTGAAAGTGCCTTCTGCGCCGCTGTTCACATTATCATAATTGTCGCTTAAATACACATCATGCGAAACCGCATAATCTCCCGCCTGCCAGCTAATGCTCGCCCAAGTATCCGAGTGTAAAGAACCATCAGCCGGCTGGGGCTTCTCGGCGATTGTAAACATTGGAGGATTACCATTGTACAGCTTCTTTATCTGGACTGCTGACAGGGCCCGGTCGTAGAGGCGAACGTCATCCAGAATTCCGTTGAAAAAAGAATACCCATCTTTCCTGCCACCAATTCTTACAGATTCATCGTTCAAAATTCCGAAATTAATCAACTGTTCTGAGCTTCCGGCAGGAATTCCGTCGATATAGAATTCTACAAGCTCTCCCTTTGTAAATGATACTGCAACGTGATGCCATTGTCCGGCGGTAATAGATGTCTCGGAGGTGTAGAAGATGTACTGCTCGCCCTCTGCTTCCTGGTGTCCAAACTGCAGGGCGCCGGTATTTGCTTCTGTTCTAAATTCGTAATTGCCAGGATAATTATCTCCAGCCGTACCACTGGGTTGTTTACAGACAAGAAAATAGTAAGTACTGAGATTACCTACATTCACCCATACCGTAATTGTCAGTTCATCGGTCATATTCAATGATTCATCATGATCAACATCCACAAGGCCATCGGTTCCATCAAAACTCAAAGCACCGCTACCAATCATCCCGGCAACCCACTGCGGATCACCCTGTAGAGTACCATCATGACCATTGCCTGAGCTGTCAACGGCAGCCATTCCGGAACCATCATCAAACTGCCAGTGCGCCACCAGACCTGCCGAAACGTTACTAACCAGCCCCAACAACAAAACAAAAGAAAACAAAAAAGTCATTTTTTTACCCATAATAATCCTCCTTCGAAAAAAGTTAAAATATAGTCGTGTTTTGGATACAAATCAAAACATTCGTTTTTTCAACAAAAATCAATACCTGCTAAACGAACAGGTGCAGGCAAGAATTCTAAACGCTAAAAATTTTATATTTTTGCTTACCCTTCCTCGACGATTTTAAGTTGCATTAGAGGGGCCATATCCTTCACACTCTCGATATGATTGCCATAGAAAACTACGCGATGAAGCAAGGTCATCATATCATTGTTGAGTACACCACTACCCCAATTGTGCGCCATCTTTCGCGCATTGGGTACCTCTGTAGTTATCTGAGTACGACATCCACGGTCATGGAAGTCAGTTTGTTCGATGATCTTACCGGTGGAGATAAGCATTGTGTCGAGGTTAGCCAACTTGGCACAGGTAATTTCCTGTCCTATTCTCATCTTAACTTCCAAAGATACACCCTCGTTGCTGTCGCATTGAGTTCGAATCAAAAAGGGAGCCCGTTTTCCATTCGGCCCTTCGAGTTTTGTGGTCGAAGTGCAGTGGGCATGAATCACCGCATTCTTTGATGTGTCGAATAGTGGATCACTAACAAAACCGGGGACACCAAACGCGTAGCTGAAAATAAGCATAGTCAGCATTGAGTCCATGTCTCCCTCGCAGGTGCCGACCAATCCGAGGTCATTTAGTTTGCTGAACGTCAGACAGCCTTTGGCCGGTGTGCCCATGCAGTGAGAACTCGTGATGGCTTGTGCCTGTTCTTTTATCATGATGTTCTTGATTGCCAGATACATACGAGCTGAGTTAACAATATCCGCCTTAGACGGTTCAATAATGTCCTTTGCCTGGCCGATCCAGTATTGCTCAGCCTCAGCCTCGGCATTCTTTGGATCAACAGCTTTGTGTGCCGCACTAATCTGGTCCTGGCTAATCGGAACCAGTTCAGGGCCGAGACGTTCTCTGACCTGCTCAGCTGAGCAAGCGGAAGCGGTTCCCTTAGCTCTTCCAACAACAATGATTCGTGATTGGCGAAGAAGTACAGGTACGCGTAATAGCGCTGCTGCCCGTTCAAACTCGCTGTAATTGCTGGATGGCAGCAGGATCACTCTTTTGCCGGCTTTCTGCCATTGAGGAACATACATCCAGTCGTGTCCGCTGAAAGGCTGTGAGAAGATAGCCGTGGGTAATCCTATATCAACCAACTTCAGCAGCGGCTGGCCGCTCCCGAAACTAAGATGGACAAGAATCGCAGCGTCGGCTCTGGCCATGCCAGCTACAACTTTAGTCGCTGCTTCTACTGTGTTGGGAATCAACTCTCCGCCAACGAAATTCACATCACCGAGCCTGGCTTGCACGCCCGCAAGATATTTCTTGAACTTCGCTACCTCTGCAGGAGCATCGAATGTCGGGGTGGGCCAAGCCCCTCCCGTGCCAACGTAAACTACATGGATCTTAACAGGCGGCAGCTTGGGGAAACCTGCATCTTCGGTTGTCGCAAGCGGTCTGCTTGCAAATCCACCAGCCAGTAGTACGCCACCAACTCCGGCAGCCGTACCAAGAAAATCTCGTCGACTTAGTGAATCGCTCATGATTTGGCTCCTTATTAAAAAGGTTTAAGGAATACTAATTAGGTTCATATCCCAGGTCATTTCCCCAGATTCCCTTTTGCACCCGAGTCAAGTCTTGATTTCCATCATGTACTACTCCTAAGTTATCACCATGTGCTCCCCATTCCCATTTCACCATCAGATCAATAGTGCGAGAATCCTTCCAGGCCCACCACTCGGAATGACCGTCAGCGAAATCCACGACCGTACCGGATCCGTGACGTGCCGGAATCGGATTCCACCAAGCCGGTCTGCTCCACGGAACCGCCCAGGCGGCATCCCAGTCTTCGCCGAAATCATCTATGAAAACGATGCGCTCAGCGTGATGCTTGATATCGTATATATTCTTGATCACAGGCCCGCCGTCAAAGCTTCCGCCGTTCATAGCATGGGAACAGCTATAAGTACGCATCTCATAGCTCTTAGCAACAGGACAGCGGTACACTTTTGCATTCATGATGTACTCGAAAAGCACACCTGCTTTTAAAGCTTCAATCTGTTCTTCAACGGGAGCATCAACAGGTCGATTGCCAGGAGGTTTGTGTACCCAGCCATCTGTAGTACTCGCTACGGCCAGTGGTATTTTGCCTTCGTGATCATCACAATACATGATCCAACCTAACGCAAGCGTCTTGGCATTCTGAAGGCACACGGCCCGTCTGCCTTGCTCACGGGCACGCTGCAATGCAGGCATCAAGATCGCCATCAATATTGCGATGATAGCAATAACCACTAAAAGTTCTATTAGTGTAAATCCTCTTGATTTATCCATAATCAATTCCCTACGATTCCGAAAAAGGCGAAAATAAAAAAGACACCGCTGAATCATACATACAATTGTCGTGGAGTATTATACCTTTTCATATACAAACTCTCACTTAAGACTTTGTACCTCGCATAATTCACAATTACTCCTCCTTTATCAGAAAGCTGTAAGAATTTTGCCCGCGTGATGATTCAAAAGTCAGAGATGCCCGGTTGCGCGAGCACAAGCTTCACTAATGTTATTTGTACCAGATTAACCACCTATACTTCAAGAAAAAAACAGACTTAAAAGGCCTTTTTTATTCTCCTTTTTCTCATCCAAACCTTCCCGAATGTCTTAGAACATTCTTTAACTAATTATTATATCATCATCGTGGTCAAAGAATGTCCCCCGAAACCTATTTTCGTTGACTCAAGCCCCCTATATATGTTAAAATATTAATAGTTTATATAAGCTGTAATCACGATTCCAGAACCCATAAGCTGGGGAGGGCCGTTACGTAAAACGGCAAACCAGATAGATAAAATAGTGGGCTTGCGGCATCGATATGGATGGAGATAGAAAATAGCCTTATCATTAAAAAAATCAGTGCTTTCTCTGGTGTTGGTCGTATTATTTCACCCCGGCCCAGTTTATGCTCAGCAGTATGCCGTTGATGAATCCCCGCAAAATGATCTGACAATCAGCAGCAACCTTTTGAAAATCGGAGATTATCACTACCTTCCTGGCATCAATCCTATTGTGTTATTCGGGACGGCCGACACAATTACTACTCGTTCGGTACTTGTGAACGGGTATCTTGCAGAGTGGTCTCAAGAAGAAGGCACATGGTCAATCAAATATTCAGACTTACATCCCGGTATAAACCGTATTATTGTCAAGACACTGGATGGTGAAAATGGTACCGGAAGTGAGCTTGAATATAAGTATATAGACATCTGGTGTGAGACAGGCCCAACCAATGATTACCCAAAAGATAATAACAGCAAAGACCAAATCCCAGTTTCGGATTTGAAGACAAAGCTTATAGTTCGCGACAGCTATCTGCCGGGAATTGGTATTCTTGTCAGAGTTGAGGTAGTGCGGCCGGATGGTAATATTAAACGTAACTTATGGGATGCCACAGCAACATTGTCTGTTGATAATTCCAACGTCAGTATTTCCACAAGCCGGATTATATTGCGCAATGGCTTGGGAAGCGCGCTGATAACATTTACAGGCAGTGGCGACTTTAAATTGACCGCCACCGTCAATGGCACTGAAGACAGCCGTTCATTGCTTGATCTGAGTAACGAGCCGACCACAAGCATTTCCGGCACACTTGAAGGCAGTACTACTATCTGGAAGGGCATTATCCATATAACCGATGACCTTCAGATTCCCAGTGACCACACCTTGACTATTCGGCCGGGCACGCTCATTTTACTCGACGGTGTAAACTCCGGTTCAGCGGGAACGGATATCGACGTGAAGGGAACAATCAAGTCTCTTGGTACTGCGTTGGCCCCGATTACATTTACAGCCTACAACTCGGCTCGGGCCTGGGGAGAAATTCACCATGATTATTCACTGCCGTCAATATATCAATACACAAATATAACCCGCGCAGGGAACTCACCCGGCGGGGGGCATACAGGTTCAGGTCCGGCTGTCCGGCCGGTGGGTTCTAATATCGTTTTCGATTATGTCTCTATCACCGATAATGACGGCAAAATCATGCAGTCTTCTTCGGACTCGGATTTAACGTTCCGCAACTGCCAATTAGCCAGATCGGTAATGGGACCTGAGATCAGCAACACTGCCTTATTATTTGAGGATAGCTGGATCACAGAGATGTACGGACCGGACGACGACGATGGTATCTATATCCACAGTCAGAGTGCCGGGCAGGATGTTACACTGCGTCGAGGTGTCATCGCCGATACTGATGACGATGGACTCGATACATTAGGTTCGACTGTCCTGGTTGAGGATTATATCTTCCGTGATTGTTACGACAAAGGTATCAGCGTCTTTGATGGTCAGGTCATAATTGACTATGCACTGATTGTGAATAATGGTATCGGTATCTCGAATAAAGCGACAAGTCGTAACAGCGCCCGAATTTTTCTAAATCATGCCACAATCGTTTGTCAAGATTTCGGAATTCAAACCTTTAACAAATATAATCCCACCGACCCAACGATAGAATATTTTGTAACAAATTCTATTATTCTCGCCTCTAATCCGGTCTATACGGACTACGACCCCACGGACATTCACATTGATTACTCAGATGTCGGCGAAACGTGGCCAGGTATTGATAATATCAACCAGGATCCGCTTTTCGTTGACCCTCGGAATAATGACTATCACCTAAAAGAAAATTCCCCTTGTATAGATGCGGGAAATGATAACGGTATCTCAAGTGTTCAGGGATATTACCCATTTGAGCAAACTGATTTACCGAGCAATAAAAATGGGATTTTGACCGAGAACACTACCTGGACACCTCAGGAAGGCCCTTACCGCATAACCGGAGAATTCACTGTTCCCTTTGGAATTGACCTGACTATCATACCAGGCACTTCTGTTTTCTTTGAGCCGAATGCAGAACTTATTATTAAAGGCCGGCTTATCGCCGAGGGCTCCGAGTATGAATTGATTCACTTTACACGCATACCGGGAACTAACAGCACGTGGGATGGCATTCATTTCATCGACACTGCTGACGACAACCGCATCACATATGCCGTTGTCGAATATGGCCGCTCCAACAATGGAATGATAGGTATTGAAAAATCCAACCTTCTTCTCGACCACGTTACTTTAGACAACACTGACCTGCGCCGCATCAGCACAATTGACTCTTCGCTGATTGTTTCCAATTGCATTTTCACCGATATCTTCGGCCCGAATGAACCGCCATCTACCGATAACCGCAGTGAACATATATGGGGCAGCGGTATCCCCGAAAACGGCTGCTTCATAATAGAAAATAATATTTTCGGGACAACTAAAGGACACAATGACGCGATTGACTTTGACGGCCCATCGCGTCCAAGCCCAATCCCGCAAATCCTCGATAATCTTTTTATGGGTGGAGGCGATGATGCCCTCGACCTTGGAGCAGATGCCCATATCGAGGGTAACGTTTTTATGCACCTCCACAGAGACTCTTATAACAATGCAACCGGCAATTCAAACGCAATCTCCGCAGGCAGTGGGAAAGAATATGTCATCGTTCGCAACATCTTTTTCGATAGTGACCATGTTACTAATATTAAATCAGATGCGTTCGTGACTTTTGTTAATAATACGGTGGTTGATGTTAATGAAGCAGCTATTTATTTTGACCGCCCGGGACAGGGGCAGGCCGGTCGTGGTATATATGTGGACAGCAGTATTTTCTGGAATACAGGCCTTATTTTTGACGAAGTAACTGACACCACAGATATTACTGTCAACAACTCTATTATACCCGAGCAATGGCATTTCCTCGGGACAAACAATCTCGATGCTGATCCTGTCTTTGTTTATCCAAATGCCGATTTTCATTTGCAGGCATTATCTCCAGCGATAAGTGCCGGATCCTGCGGTCTCGATATGGGTGCTTATGTTCCCGGCGGCACTGCTATCTGCGGTGAGCCCGAGGAGTTAACTTATCATACCGATGCCACACTTTCCGTCGGCGGGCCGGGCATTACGCATTATATGTATCACCTCAACAAAGATCCATGGAGCCAGGAGATATCCATTGATGTTCCTATCGAATTGACAAACCTCCAAAATGGACAATCTTATACCGTTTATGTAATAGGTAAGAATTCCGCCGGTATCTGGCAAAGCAAAGAAAATCCAATCGCCTCACGCACATGGACTATCGAGACGGGAAACGGTATTCCTTAAACCCACTGGCAGCTTGATATCGCAGTTTTTTACCTCTAATATGGGGCTTGTTTTTCATGCTTATCATTCTTAG